>JANYFO010000151.1 GCA_025362635.1 Gemmatimonadaceae bacterium
GCTGCGCGCGACGCGCGCGCCATCAATACCCCGCCTCAATTTGATGGCGAGGGTCAGCAGCACGGTGCAATGCGACGAAGAATTTCTTCACGTTTTTATCGAGACGACTCTCCCCAACTTGATCTGTGTACGCTTCCACAACCGTGGCGTGGCCACCGTCCATCCTGACGATGAGTCGCAGCACACCGAGCACACCAGAAAAAGTTCGCGAGCGCCTCTCTGTCGCACTTCGCGTCAGCCCCGCGGTCGGGAAAAATCGGTCCGCCGTTGTAAGGACGTTATCCGGAGTGAGCGTAGTGCGGTAAAAAAGACGCACGATCAGGGTACCTTTTTTCTCAGACTATCCGGCACGGCAGTCTTCGCATTGGGTTTGACCGTTGGCTCAGCGGGGCGCGCCGATTGTGGTGTGGTAAAATCACCCGGCTCGTCGGCCGAGAGTATGTCCTGCGTCCAATCTTGCGTGCGCTGCAATGCTTTTGTCGAATCGGTGCGAAACTGCAGACCCATCGCCCACATACCTGCGGTGACAAACATCAAATTCGTGCGATACGTGCCAAGCTCCCCAGTCTCTGCAAGCCCGTTGGCAACCGTCTTTCGATCCTTATTTGTCGCGAAGACGCGACCCTGACCGCCTTGAATTGGCTTACCGGTGCGTACGTCGTTCACGATGACGCGCCAATAGGTGGGCTCCAACGCGCGCGTGGGCTTCGATTCGGCCATGACCCGGACCACGAAGCTATCCGTTACGAATCGAAGTTCGTTGAGTGGCGCCGTCCCGTTACCGCAGGCGGCCATGTTCAAGCCGCCTACAATTGCTAGAAGCAACACTGCGCACGCGCGGAGGAGTTTCATTGATAGTACTCGAGCCCGAGATGAGTAATCTGCTCCTCGCCCATCAAGTGTCGGAGCGTGTTCTTCAGTTTCGTTTGCTGAATAAAAAGATCATGTTCGGGTTGTAGTCCTGGAGCGGTTTGCGGCGACTTGTAATAGAAGCTTAACCATTCCTGAATGCCCTTCATGCCGGCACGCATCGCGAAGTCGCTAAACAGGGCAAGATCGAGAACGATGGGCGCGGCAAGAATAGAATCGCGGCAAAGAAAATTGACCTTGATCTGCATCGGATAGCCGAGCCACCCTTTGATGTCGATACTATCCCAACCTTCCTTGTTATCACCACGCGGCGGATAATAGTTGATACGCACGACGTGCGAAAAATCTTTGTACAACTCGGGGTACAACTCCGGCTGCAGAATGGTGTGCAGCACCGACAATTTCGACTCTTCCTTTGTCTTAAACGACGCGGGATCATCGAGCACTTCGCCGTCGCGATTGCCAAGAATATTCGTGGAGTACCACCCTTCGAGGCCGAGCATGCGCGCTTTCAGTCCCGGCGCAATGACGGTTTTCAGCCACGTTTGACCCGTCTTAAAGTCTTTGCCCGACACCGGCACGCCTTTCTTGACGGCCAAATCAAGCAGTGCGGGAAAATCGGCGGACAAATTCGGCGCACCATTGCAATACGGTACGCCCTCCATAATCGCGGCCCACGCGTACAGCATGCTTGGTGCGATCGCATCATCACTCTCTTCCATCGCCTGCTCGAACGCCTCAATGGTTTGATGCTGCGGTCCCGCTTTGATGTACGTCTCCGTCGAACCACACCACACCATGGCCGCACGCGTCGCGCCGTGCTCTTTCATAAAGTTTCGGATGTCGGCGCGAATCTGCTCAGCGAGATCGCGTTTGTTCTTGCCGGTTTTTACGTTGGTCGCGCCAGTGATGCGCGTGACGTACCGGAGCTCAAAAGCTGCCGGCATCGGCTTAATGCTTTTGAGAAACTCTGCGACGGGTTCGAGATCGGATTTTTCCAACACCCCGGCTTTCGTGGCCGCGGTAAAAGCGTCATCGGGAATCGGATCCCACGCGCCGAACACGAGGTCATCAAGTGACGCCAGCGGCACCAGATCGCGAATAAGTGGACTGCGATTTTCTGTTCGCTTGCCCAAGCGAATGGTGGCCATCTGCGAGAGCGATCCAATCGGCACCGAGAGGCCGCGCCGCACGCGTTCGACGCCAGCCATGAATGTGGTGGACACGGCGCCCAGCCCCGGAGTGAAAATCGCCAACTTGCCGGTGGCGGGGGCGATAGACGTGGCACTGCTGCGGAGCGAATCGGTCACTTCGGCAACTCTCCCTGAGTGGTCGTGCGATAAACGTACAAAATGCGTTGAATTGCGGTAATCCAGGCAGTGACAGACAGCAACGTAATAATCGCGGCGAGTACCCAGCCATTGAGCGCGAGACCGAAGAATGCTTGCGGCGCAGATAACAACGTGATGCGTTCGGGCCGTTGAAGCAGGCCAACTTTCGCGTCAAGTCCGAGCCCTTCCGCACGCGCCCGTGTGTACGACGTGAGAAACGTGCCGATTAGTCCGAGCAGCGTAATCGTGAGCATGATGTCACTCGCGTGTACCTTATTCGTCGCATAAAACACGACCAAACCGCCTAAGAGCACGCCGTCAGAGACGCGATCTAACGTTGAGTCGTAGAATGCGCCGAATATCGAACTTCGCCCGGTGCGCCGCGCCACGGTACCGTCGAGGACATCAAACAACGCCGTCACGCCGAGAAACCATCCGGCCGTTTTAATGTGCCCGCTCGCAAAAATGCCGCCGGCAATCACCGTGCAGATCGTTCCGACCGTCGTGATCGTATTCGGATGCACACGACGTCGCACCAGCCAATCGGCGACGGGCTCGATAAGCCGAAGATAGCCGCGTTGAATCGCGTCCCACAGAAATTGCATCTCGCCTGATGCTGGAGAGTTGGGACCGGAAGCGTAACGGGACGAGGCGAGCCTCGTCCCGTTACATGGCCGGACTGTTCAGTTCAACCACAGAGGAAACGTAGCCCTAGCAAACTAGGACCGGCCCCCCATCAACGGTAGAGATGGTACCGTCGCACATCCCGCTCGAATGCAACAATTGCTGGCAATTGTCGATCCATGACCGCGTCAGGATCGGCACCGGCCAAAATCGCTTCGCGAACGCGTGCGGATCCCATACGCAGATCAAAACCACGATCGTCAATATGCAAGGAGTCTCGATTTAAGCGTGCCAACCCCCAAAGGAGCGCGGCACCGACCCGCGCTGGTTGGACGAGCGCACGGTCGGTGACTTCAATGCGCAATCCCGGAATGGACTGACCGCCATACTTTCCGTCGCCTGGCTGTACCGGCGTAAATCGCTCCGCATGAAAACGAACACCCGTCAGTGCGAGATCTTCGAGCAATCGCACAAGCGTGTCCGCACGCATCCACGGCGCACCAATGCGCTGAAACGGATCGTTCGTACCGCGTCCGACTGAGAGATTGGACGATTCGAACGGCACCAGCGCCGGATACAGCAGCGCGCTCGTTTGATTCGGTAAATTTGGCGACGGTCGCACCCAAGGAAGCTGGGTCTGGTTAAACCACATCGCACGGCGCCAAAACTGCATCGGCACGACGGTCAACCGCGTCGCCAATTTCAATTGCCCTTGAAACAGTCGCGCCAACTCGCCCATGGTAAGACCATGCCGCAGCGGCAGCGGAAAGAGCGCAAAGCCATTGGCTGATTTAGTGGGACTCGGCTCCTCTGCGTTTGCCAGCGCCGAGTCGAGCATCGCGCCTTCGGTTCGTACACCGGACAGCGGATTCGGACGATCAAGCACCAGGACTGGAATGCCACGGCGCGCACCGGCCTTCATCGCGTAGAGCATTACGCCGACATATGTCCACGTTCGGGTGCCAATGTCTTGTAGATCCACCACCAAGACGTCGACATCGGTCAGCAAACTATCCGGTGGAGCGATGGTGGACTTCTGGTAAAGCGAGTGGACGACGAGTCCCGTTTTTTCGTCCTTTTCGTCGGCGACATTTGTATGATCCGCAGTACCCGCGACGCCATGCTCCGGCGAGAACAATCGCACGAGCTTGACGCCTGCACGTTGTGCGCGAGGGTCGCTGAAGAGCAGATCAATGGACCGACGTCCACGCTCATCAACACCCGTTTGATTGGTGATGAGGGCGACGCGCTTGCCGGACACCAGCCGGATGCTATCGTCCATGAGTACGGAAATACCGGGACGAACGCGACGAGTGATGCGCAACGGCATCCCATCGATACCGTCTTCCGGCAGCGGTTGATTGTCCGGTGGGCGATTATTGCCCGCACACGCAATCGCGCCACTGCCAATGCTCAACACGACGAGCGCGCGCCACACCACAAAACGCGCCGACTTTATCTTACGCGCACGATGCGCGGCCCCTTCCGGACTTCTTTCGAGATGCGTCACGCACTCCTCCAGAAATTGCCAGCGTACCGAAACGGCACGCCGGTCCTACGTCCCGGCCAACACATCAGCTCGCGACACCCCTACGTGCGCGCGTTCGGCGTTGCCCTCGTTATCACGGTAGCGTTTGCATGCGCATCTCCAATCGCGACCCGTTCGACGGATCGTACACCCCGTCGCAGCACGACGACACCACCCGCCGCGCTCACGCTCAATCCCAACGTACCGTTACCGGCGACACACCAGCGATGGATTGACAGTACGCTGAGCACCCTGTCATTACGTGAGCGTGCGGGACAGATGGTAATGATTTGGACGCTCGGTGACTTTACCAACGCACGCGAGCCGGGCTTTCTCAAACTCGTCACACAAGTGCAACGCGATGGGGTTGGTGGCATCGTGATGTCACTCGGCTCACCAATTGAAGTGGCCGCGAAATTGAATTACTTGCAGCAACGCGCACGGGTGCCATTGCTTGTGGGCAGCGATGTAGAACCCGGCCTCGGTCGCCTTGAAGGTGGCGTGTTTGCGCCGTCTCTGTACCAGGGCGGAAGTGCCACCGTCTTGCCGAGCAACATGGCGATCGGCGCATCGGGCCGCGACGAAGACGCAGAAGCGGCAGGGCGCATCGTCGGCATCGAATCGAATGCCATCGGAATTCACATGGCGTTTGCTCCCGTTGTCGACGTGAATAACAATCCGAATAATCCAGTGATCAACGTACGATCATTTGGCGAAGATCCACGCAGCGTCTCGCGATTGGCGACGGCATTTGTGCGAGGTGTGCAAAGCAATGGCACTGCGGCGACCGCAAAACATTTCCCAGGACACGGCGACACGGGCACGGATTCGCATCTTGGATTGCCCGTCATCATGGTTCCGCGTTCGCGGCTCGACACCGTGGAGCTCATGCCGTTTGCTGCGGTGATTGCCGCTGGCGCAGCAGGCATGATGACGGCACATATTGCCTTGCCGGTTGCGTATGGGGATAGCACACCCGCCACGCTGTCGCCACGCATCATGCAGGGATTGCTTCGCGATTCATTAGGCTTTCACGGACTCACGCTGACGGACGCGATGACGATGGAAGGACTCGCGAAAGGGTACGGTGTGGAGGAAAGTGTGTTACGCGCGATCGATGCCGGCGACGACATCTTGCTCATGCCCGTTGATGTCACCAAGGCGATTGACGCGGTGGTCCATGCAGTCGAATCAGGTCGCATCACCAGGGCGCGCATCGACAGGAGCGTGCGGCGCATTCTCGAAATGAAGTTGCGTACAGGAGCAGTGGCGCGACCCATCGTTCCGTTGGATTCGCTGCGAGAGCGAGTCGCGACACCAGAACATTTAGCTATCGCCGACGGCATTGCGCAGCGGGCCATCACGTTGGTGCGTGATAGCGCACACTTAGTTCCCATTGCGCGAAACGCCAACGTGTTGTTTCTGACGTATGCACCCGATGCGGAGCTCGTGACTGGCAGCACATTCGTGTCGGAGGTACGTGCGCAAACGTCGAAGATGCGCAGTGTTCGACTTTCCTCGCACGCAAGTGCAGAAACACTCGACACGTTGACGCGCGAGGCGCAGCAGTTTGAGCGCATCATTGTGTACAGCTACACGCGCACACTCGAAGGCGAAGGCCGACTCGCTATACCTCCCCAAATCGCTGCGTTTGTCGGTCGACTTTCCCAAACCGGAAAGTTGCTCGTCGTGGCGGGCGGCAATCCGTATCAGCTGCGTCAGATGCCGCAGGTGCCGACGTATCTCGCCACATATGGTCGGGGCGATGCGCTCGAACGCGCCGCCGCGCGCGCGTTGTTCGGCGCTGCTCCAATCAGCGGACATATGCCGGTTTCGCTGCCTGGGTTCTTTTCACGTGGTGACGGCCTACTCCGGGATGTCAGGTCGACCAGTACAATCCCATTCGCAGCACGGGCCACGGTGCTGCACGATAGTCTGCGTGCTGTGCTCGAGCGCGCCGTTGCCGACACTGCCTTTCCCGGTGCCTACGCTGCCGTCGGCAACGCTGACGGCATTGTCGCGGAGTACGGAGCCGGCCGCCTCGACGAGAAGGACAACACACGTCCCGATGCCAACACCGTGTGGGATCTTGCGTCGTTAACAAAAGTGATCGGTACGACAAGCGCGGTCCTCCAGCTCGTCGGCAACGGACGCGTCGCGCTCGATTCGCCGGTCGTAAAATACTTGCCGCAATGGTCGCCGCCTGCCGCGCAGCACATCACCGTACGCATGTTGCTGACGCACACCGCAGGATTACCAGCGTGGCGACCGCTGTACAAGGAGGCGGCAAATGCCGAGCAAGCGGAGCAACAGTTATTTGCGACGGGGCCCGATACCATTCCCGGAAAGCGATTTCTGTATAGCGATCTCGGTTTCATTTTGCTCGGCAAAATGGTTGAACGCGTCTCGGGTGAGAAGCTTGCGCAGTTTGATAGCGCCCATGTCTTTGCGCCCCTTGGCATGACGGATACGCGTTATTTGCCACCAGCATCCTGGTTGCCGCGCATTGCGCCGACGGAGCAAGATCCGTGGCGCAATCGCAAACTGCGCGGTGAGGTGCACGACGAAAACGCGTTCATCCTAGGCGGTGTATCGGGTCACGCGGGACTTTTCTCGACGGGTCGGGACTTGGCACGATTTGCACGCATGTATTTGCGCGCGGGCGAACTCAACGGGCATCGCGTATTCCCGTCGGCTACCGTCGCCGCCTTTACGACCGTGCAAGACTCGTCCATCTCGCGGCGCGCGCTGGGATGGGAGACACCGACCGGAGGCAATTCTGCCGGGCATCTGCTCACAAGCCAAGCGTTCGGACACACCGGTTTTACGGGGACGTCAGTGTGGATGGACCCGGGGCAAGGACTCTTTATTATCCTGCTCACCAATCGCGTCAATCCCACCCGCGAGAACCGAAAAGTCGGTGCCGTTCGCGCAGCCCTTGCGGACGCTGCCGTTCTGGCGTTACGGCCCGATGCGCGCGCTGCAAGTGCCCAACCGCCGCGATAAACGGTTTGTGCGTCGGAGAAGGAACTCCTTGCCACTCCCTGTGTTTCTTGAACGAGAGCGGACGAGTCGTTATTGTACTAGGAGTATGACGCAACGCCGTTGCGCCTAATGTCCGCGTAGTGCGGACCGTGGCAACGGCGCTTCATCAAGCCGGTCGCGATGACGACCGCCTCGGAGAACTACGATGAGCACGATGCAGCAGCCGGATACGATGGTCGTTATCACCTCCGTCGCCGGAGTGGAAGTTCAAAAATTCATGGTTGCAGAAGGTGTGACGCCGGAGCACGGTGGCCTGCGCGTCTCGGTGATGCCCGGCGGCTGTAGCGGCTTTAAATACGGGCTCGTGATCGAAGACAAAAGTGCCG
>JANYFO010000154.1 GCA_025362635.1 Gemmatimonadaceae bacterium
GGTGAGGAACGCAAGCGTGTCATCGCGCTCTTCATCGTCGCGTTTTTTGTCGTATTTTTTTGGGCGGCTTACGAACAGGCCGGTTCGTCAATGAGTTTGTTTGCCGACAAATTCACCGATCTTCACCTCGGCAGTTTTGCCATCCCATCGACGTGGATGCAGTCGGTGAATTCACTTTTTATCATTATCTTTGCACCCGTGTTTGCGGCCCTTTGGCTTGCGCTGGGCAAACGAAAGTCTGAGCCAAGCACGCCGCTCAAAATGGCCATCGGACTGACGTTTGTTGGACTAGGCTTTCTTTTTCTAGTCGTCGGCGGTGGACGCGCCGACACCGGCATCAAAGTGAGTCCGTTGTGGCTGATCGGTGCATTTCTGTTTCATACATTTGGGGAGCTCTGTCTCTCTCCCGTTGGATTGTCGTACGTCACACGCGTCGCGCCTGCACGCTTTGCGTCGCTCATGATGGGCGTGTGGTTTCTGGCAAACGCAGTGGCAAACAAATTGGCCGGTTTGCTGGCGGGCTACACGCCGTTACCCGGTGAAGCACCGGCCACGTTACAAACGGGTATTGGCGGATGGGTGCAGCAAGTGAGCGCAACAAATCATGGCTTTTTCATGATTTTCGTGGTGACGTCATTTATCGCGGCCGTCGCGATGTTGCTGTGCGTGCCGTTGCTGCGGAATCTCACGCGCACGGTAAACGTCTGATACGGCGGCGGCGCGAACGGCGCTGACGAGTGCGCGCCGCTCGACATTAGATCATGGCCAGCTAAACAAACTCGTCGGTACCGTCCGCTCGCGGAACGACGAGACATCATCAGGCTCGCGCCAAAACACGCGGGTCCGATCATCATTCGAAAATCGTATTTCGAAACGTCGCTGTGGATCGCTGCTCACCGGCAGCGCAAAATCGACGCGCCACAATCGGCGTGAGTGCGGTGGTACGGCAGCCAGAATGGAAACACCAACCGCACCGCGCCACGGCGTGGTGACAGCGTAAGCAACACTACGCTCCGCCCATAGCTTTCCCATTTCTGCAAACCCCGCAAATCCAACATCAGCAACGTTGTAACGCGTGGGTACAATCAGTCGCTGCTCAGCGCGAAACACGAGTCGCTTTGCGCCCGGCTCTTCACTGTACCCGTGTCCGAGAATTCCGCCGTCGTAGTCCGCCAGCGAGAGCTGAAACGGCACCTGCATGTTGCGCGCCGCACCCCATTCCGCTTGCACCAACGTGAGTTGTTTCACGGCTGGTTTGAAGTACCATGCAGCGCGTCCACTGGTGATGAGATTCTGCCACGCCCTCACCGTACGGTTATAGCGTGCCTCACCAATGGCTTGAACACCAGAGAACCACCGTTCACCGCCAATTCCGCCGTACAAATTGGCCGCAACAAACCGATCTCGATCAATCGCATTTCCGGCGCCCAGTGATTGTCCGTACACCGCATTCATCTGCATGCCAACGCGAATGTCTTGCGCGCCATTCAGGGCGTCGAAACCTTGCACCCGTTCAAAGCGCAAACGTCGGATGCCCAAGAGTGCGTTTAAACGCACCACGCGCTGTTGGTGGAAGCGCACCGGCAAGACACCAGCGGTATCGGAACGAATCCCCTCGTCGGTGAGCAATATCGGTGTCGAATCGGCGCGCACGTATTCATGCGTGAGCGAAAGCCCGAGTAGCTTGAGCCGCCCAACCGGCCCTAATCGCGTCACCGCGCCAACGTCGGCAAACTGTCGCACGACATTTACGGCGTTTGCGTCGCGCCCTGGACGCAGAAATTCGACGTAGTCGCGAGTCCCGCCGATGGAGCCAACCCAGGCAAAACGTTGTAAATCGGTGTAATACGGGCGAATCACTTCAGCCCGCAACTCCTGTCCATGCTCATACCGCTGCCCCAATAAACGCAGCTCGTTGCGATCGCCGGCAAACTGATAGTCAGTGAGCTGCGCGCCAATCACGTCGTGGTACGGTCCCCCGTCGCGCCAGTTCACTGCCGCCATCACGGCCGTACCACCCAAATTACTTTCGCCGACGCGAAGACCTTTTAGCATTGGCGATCTGAACTGCGCGTTGGGCTCGACAATCAAACTAAATTCGTCGCGCGTCTGCACCTCTAAACGCACACCCCCATGTTCGTCGTCGTACACATCAATGCGCGCGTCAACTAAGTACGGTTGTGCGCGCAAGATGCGCTCTGATTCGGCTCGACGAATTTGATTACACGCCTCGCCAACGCCGAGCAGCAGAAACCGGCGGATGACGTCGACGCGCGTCGTTACATGCAGTGATCGTGCGGCACGACGAAGAAATTCTACTTGTCGTGGCAGCTTGTCCGTGTACGGCGGCTGTGTAACAACCACGATATCGCTGATTTTTTGACCGGCACATCCAGCGCGTGGCAAGCGCCCACGACTCGACACAGACACGACGCGTGACTGTAACGAATCTTGCGCGCGCAATTGGTGCAATGGCGACATCATGGTGGCCATCGCCATCGTTATGCAGCGTCCGACTCTCATTTACCCATGCGACGTTTCAAGGCCGCCAAACGGTCCTCGGCATCAGACTCCCGTTCCGCACGCGTGCGACGCGCTGGTGCGGCGTCAACCGTTGATGACTGAGTGCTTGCTCCGCGTGGATCGTCGGCGAGCAACGCATCAACCTCGCGCTGCGCCGCGACATCTGGCGTGACGCCGCCCGGTGCAATGCCGGACATCGCCATTCGCAGCTGTGACGACATCTCGTCGAGCTCGCGATCATTCAGCGTTAGCTCCTGTTGCTGTACCAAGCGCTTCGACTCCAATACCGCAATGCGTTCAGCATGCTGTGCGGCAAATCGTTCGGCGACCGCGACCGTTTCTGCATCACCAATGTGCGCCGCAAGTCCCTGTCGGCGTTTGACCGTCTCCAGTTCCGCACGCTCAAGGCTCAACCGCTGTTCAGTTTTCGATAACGCGTCGCGCAAATCCTGCACCGCCAACTTGGCGTGCACCATCGCGTCGCGCATAGCACCTGTCACACGTCGACGCTCATCCGGCTCCAGCCGATCAGAAAGCGCACGCAAAGAATCACGAAGCTGGTCGAACATGCGGCAAGCAGGAGGTTGAGGGAACGCGCCGATCTCGCTGTTACACCAATCGCACTGGCACGTTACGCGTCAAGCGACCTCCGACGCCAGTCATCACCCCTATTCCCTATTCCCTACTCTCAATTCCCTATTCCCTCTTCCCTGTTCCCTACTCCCTATTCCCCAAGACATCATTGCCCGAGTGCGCGCGGCCGAGAAACGAGCATTCGGCGGTAGCGACCTCAATTGCTTCGCTGATCGCCGGCAATGTGTCAGAGGCGGTATTGTCGTACCTCCGTAACTGACGCGATCGCTCGCGCAGTCCGAACTGCAACAGAAGCGCCGTTCGGCCGAAACGCGATCATCTGCGCCGAAAGTGCGAAGCGCACAACGACGGAACAGAGTGGCGGCAGCGATGGTGCGGCGATGGTGCAGCGATGCGTGCATGGCCTGATGGCTTCGAGCAGCGCGGAGAGCAGGCGTCTGGCCACCGACGTGCTTCGAGACGCAGCGTTTCCCATCCTATCCCCTACGGCCTATCCCCCTCTGTTATTATCGGACGGGTGCAGACGCGGCAAAAGCGCGGCGCGCCGGATCCACCCACTTCCTCTCGACCCCCGTCCGCACTCGTGCTCTACCTCGCC
>JANYFO010000172.1 GCA_025362635.1 Gemmatimonadaceae bacterium
GCGCTGATCCGCGGCGCGATGCAACGATCATTTGCGTCGTAGAGGAAGCCGCGGACATCGCGTCAATCGAACGCGCGGGTGAGTTCCGCGGGCTCTATCACGTGCTCGGTGGGCGCCTCACCCTCGAGTGACGGATTGGTCGCCAGGATGACTTCGCGCACAGCTTCCGGTCCGATACGGGCCAACAGTGGCTCAATGGCCAAATCATCCGGACCAACACCGTCCAGCGGCGAGAGGCGCCCACCGAGCACGTGATAGAGCCCGCGGAACTCACCCGCGCGTTCGATTGACGCGATGTCCGCGGCTTCCTCTACGACGCAAATGATCGTTGCATCGCGCCGCGGATCAGCGCAAAGCGCACACAACGGCATCTCGGTTAGGTTGCGACAACGATCACAGGCACGCACGCGCTCACGCAGCGCAACGAGCGCGTCTGCCAGGCGTTTGGTTTGCTCCGCCGGCTGCTTCAGCAGATGATACGTCAACCGCAGTGCAGTTTTCCGACCGACGCCGGGTAGCCGTGCGAATTCGCCCGTGAGCGTGTCGATAATGGACATGCGCGCGCGCGCGCTTAAAACGGCAATTTGAACGGAAGTTCTATCCCGCCTGTCACTTTGCTCATCTCGCTCATGGCGCTTTCGCCCGCCTTTTTCTGCGCTTCGGCAGTCGCCACGACAATGAGATCCTCGAGCATCTCGATATCGTCCGGATTTACCACGGTCCGATCAATCTTGACGCGCTTGACTTGCATCTTGCCGTCACACTCGACGGTGACCATGCCACCGCCAGCGGAACCGCTAAACGATTGACGCGCAAGATCTTCTTGCGCCTTTTGCAGGTTGCCCTGCATGTTTTTGAACTGCTCCATCAACTTGAAGATGTCAGCCATGATCGTAACGTAGTGATAGTACGGTGGTGGATGCAGCGCCGATGCGTTGCTGCGTGTCAGTTGAGCAATTCGAGATCCAGCGCACGCACCGCGGCTTCGAGTAGCGGATCGCGCGCGGACAACTGATCAAGACGCTGCTGCTGCGCATCCGCTTGCGTAAGACGTGTGTTATTGCGAACGACATGCTCTGCGGGCGCGGTCTGCGCGCGCAACGAGAACGCGGTCACGCTTTCAAGGCACGCTTGCATCGCGGCCAAGACATCAGCGCGCGAACTATCGACGGCGCGCGCGAACGTGTCATCCGTAGCCGCGTAGCCCAAGAGCACGGCACCATGCGTGGTCACTTCAAGCGGCGTGATGCGTTGCAGCGACTCTGCCACCATACCGCGTCCCGCTTTGCGCACCGTTTCCACCACCTGACTCCACCGTGAACGCACGTGCTCGATCGATGGTGGTGCGATAAATGCGGCAGTCGTCACGCTTGCGACGGTGCTCGTGTGCGGGACTGATGCCGAATGCGCGAGTTGCGCCGCAGCCGCAGCTTTCGCGACTTGCTGCGTTGCCGGACGTGGCACGGGCATCGCGATCGCTGCAGGTGGTGCGAGAGGTAACGCGTGCGCGGACGCAGTACGCGGCTCATGTGCGACGCGGCGCGTGGGTGGATCGTCACGACCACCATCGCCAAAACCACGAAGTATGTCTTCGAGTTCGACGGTGCGGTCGAGGAGCGCAAATCGCACCAGTAACGTTTCGATAAGTAATTGTGGCTGACCACTGCGTCGAAACATCGGCTCCATTTCAAGTAACGCGTGCAGCATGCGCAACAGGTCACCGGCCGCGATCTTGGATTTCCTTTGCTCAAGCGCCACGCGCATGCGTTCCGGCACCTCCGTTGGCACGCCACCCAACGCGTACGTCAGTTGCGCCCGTAACAGGTCCCCGAGTCCAGACAAAATGAGCGCGAAATCCACGCCGTTGTCAGCGAGACGTTGCACGGCCGGAAACACATCCACCGCGCGACGTTCGACGACAATGTCGAGGATGGCGAGATATTCCTCGTCCGGCACCAGGCCCAGAGCGACGCGCACGCTGTCGGCGGTTATATGTCCGCTTTCGCCGATTGATAACACTTGATCGGTGAGCGAGAGCGCATCGCGCAACCCACCGTCGGCCGCTCGCGCAATCATGCCCAGGGCTTCGTCGTCGAAGACGACACCTTCTTCGGTGAGCACAATGGCAAGCCGCTCGCGAATTTCGGCAGGACCGATGCGCTTCAGATCGAAACGATGCAATCGCGAAAGTACGGGCGCGGCGGCCTGCGCAATTTTTTGCGGCTCCGTTGTCGCGAAGACAAACACCACGCGTGGTGGTGGCTCTTCAAGAATTTTCAGCAGCGCATTCCACGCTTCACGCGTGAGCATATGCGCTTCGTCGACGATGTACACTTTGTAGCGATCGTCGCCTGACGGCGCATACATCGCGCGCTCGCGGAGTTCTCGTGCGTCGTCGACGCCACGGTTTGACGCTGCATCAATTTCGACCACGTCGAGCGACGCGCTTCCGGCCCAAATTCGCTGGCAGCTAATGCACTGTCCGCAGGGTTCACCTTGCAACGCTGGGTCGCCGCGTCGCTCGCAGTTAAGCGCCATGGCGAGCACGCGAGCGAGTGTAGTTTTGCCGGTGCCACGCGGACCGCACAGCAGATAGCCGTGTGCGACGCGGTCACGGGCAATGGCGCCCTTCAGCGTGTTCGCGACATGCGATTGAACCGCGACGGAGGCAAAGTTGCGGGGACGATATTTGCGAGCGAGCGCGAGAGACATTTAGAGAAATGTAGTAGGAACTAGGGATTAGGGATTAGGGATTAGGGATTAGGGATTAGGGAT
>JANYFO010000175.1 GCA_025362635.1 Gemmatimonadaceae bacterium
CCGCGGTGCGATCTGGGCGCGTCGTGGAGTGATCAACAATGATTGTGGATGGACCGACGGCGTGCTTGAACTCGGCGATTGTGGCATCGACAATATCGTCATCGAGCAACACAAGATGTACGCGCTCAACGCCCACCACCGCGTCCGACACATCGACAAATGCTGTGGCGCCGAGCGCGACGAGTGGTGCGGTTTTGGCGCTCGTACGATTCCAAACAACCACGTCAGTGCCGCCGCGCGACAACAATCCTTCGGCGAAGCCACTCCCCAATAATCCCATGCCTAAAACGGCAACTCGCGCCATCGCTGTGCTCTCGGAAAAATTTGATGTTTACAAAGAAAACTGACCGCGAATCTTGCGGCCCCAGAACGGAGCAAGTGCGCTTTTTTCGCTAGGTCAGCGATCAGCTTTTTCTTTTCTGTTTAGAGCCGTAACAGCCAGCGTCGGTACCGTATTTGGCGCACGACGAACCTTCGTAGCCTGCTCGTACCCGTACGCCAGCTTAATCAACGTTCCCTCACTCCACGGACGGCCAAAAAACGTCATCCCAGCGGGCAGCATACTGCTTCGCGTATACCCCATCGGCACCGTGATCGCTGGAAACCCCGTGCTTGGTGCGAACAACTGACTGTTGTCGCCGGCCGGTGTGTTGAGGTCGCCAATCAAACGCGGTGGATTGCTCCACGTGGGATACACCAGTGCATCGAGTTTGAGCGAGTCCATCATTTGCAACACCGCAACGCGCAACGCATCACGCACTTTCTCGCGGCTGATACATCCCGCGCTTTGCTCAGGCATTTCAGTCGTTTGCGCCGCATCCCGCAAACGCTGCTCAACCGTGGGATGGAACTTCCGACTCTGCAACACGGCCTCGATCGTTTTCACCGGCGCATTCGAACCGCGTGCCGCAAAGTAGCGTTCAAGATCGGCCTTAAACCGGTTACACCCGCCTTCTTGGCGACGCTGAATCGCATCGAGTGAATCGACGCGCGCCGGATCCACAATAATTGCGCCTTGCGCCTTGAGCGCGTCCACGGCACGCAAAAATACCACGTTCACTTCGGCGTCGAGCGACGCGCGCTCATACGCCTGTCGCAGAATGCCAATGCGTGCACCCTTGAGCGCACCCGGCACCAACGAAAGACGATAGTCCTTCTCACGCTTACTGTCGGCAGGTGCGGTGACAGGGTCGGCGGGATCACTCGCGGCAACCACATCAAACACCGCGACCGCATCAGCCACCGTGCGCGCCATCGGACCCGCGATATCGGCGACCGCACTTAACGGCACCACTCCAGCGCGTGATGTGAGTCCCATCGTGGACCGAATACCCACCAACGCCAAATGCGACGACGGTCCACGAATGGAATTGCCTGTGTCGCTACCCAATCCGACTTCGCCGAAGTTCGCGGCAATTGCCGCTGCCGTCCCACCACTAGAGCCAGCCGTCACACGATCCAACGCATAGGGATTGCGGGTGTAACCCGGCAGAATAGAACTCACCGTTTCATACGGTGTGAACGCCCACTCGGCGAGATTGGACTTTGCCAACACAATGGCACCCGCGGCGCGAATGCGCGCCACCATCGTTGCATCTTGCAGTGGCTTCCATCCTTCAAGCGCCAACGAACCGGCCGTTGTTTGCAACCCCACGGTTTCAAAATTGTCCTTTACAATCATCGGTATGCAGTGCAGCGCTCCAACCGGACCGTTACGCGCGTAACGCACATCGAGTGAATCTGCGGTGGCTAATGCACTCGGATTAAGCGTGATAATGGAGTTGATCGCCGGTCCACTCTTGTCATATGCCGCAATGCGGTCGAGATACGATTGGACGAGCACGCGACATGTGAGCGTATGTGCACGAAACGCCGCGTGTACCTGAGCGATCGTCGTTTCTTCAACATGAAACCGTGTATGAGGAACGGTACGCTGCGCGTGCAGCACCGCCGCAGTAAACGGCGACAGTACGCCCATCAGTATCGCTGCACGAACAGAGCGAAGGCTTTGCAACATGATCCGTTGATTGTAGGGTGAGTGTCCCAACACGAGCGCGTTTGTTGTTCAGTCGTAGCGAAGCGCTTCGATCGGATCGAGCGTGGACGCGCGACGCGCAGGCCAAACGCCAAAAATGAGTCCGGTCGCGCTTGCGAAAACAAAGGCAAGAATGATCGAGGAACCGTTTATTGCGGTGTCCCAGCCAAACGACGATTGCAAGCCCGTCGCCGCGCCAACGCCAACGGCGATACCGATCGCTCCGCGCACCAAACAGAGGACAATTGCCTCAGTCAAGAATTGGAGCAGAATATTTTTGCGGGTCGCGCCAAGGGCTTTGCGCACGCCAATCTCGCGCGTGCGTTCGGTGACGGAGACCAGCATGATGTTCATAATGCCAATGCCACCGACCAACAATGACACTGACGCTACGCCCGCGAGCATCGTCGAAAACGTCTGTGTGCTCTCGCTTAACACGACTAAGAAATCCGATTGCTTGCGTATTGTAAAATCACTCGGCTTGTCCTGTGCGATTCTATGCGAGCGACGAATGGCTGATTCAATCTCCGCCATCGCCACTGGAATAGAGTCTTCAGCCGTTGCCGTCACCCAAATATCGTTGACACGATCTGTGCCAAAAGTATTGAATCGACCGGTGTTGAACGGAATGAGGATCTGCTCGTCTGCATCACCAAATCCCGTCGCGCCTTTCGCTGCAAGCACGCCCACGACGATGTACTCCTTACCGCCAATGCGGATGTGCTCGTCCAGCATACTTGCACCGTCGGTCACATTCAGTGCTTTGAGCACATCCGCACCGAGCACCGCAACACGTCGACGCGCATTGTTGTCTTCATCGGAGATCATCCGACCGAACTGCATCGCAAAGCCGCGCACCGCGAGGAAATTTGGCACCGTACCGGTAATCTGTACGTTGGCATTTTTCGCCTTCCACACCACCTGCAGATTGCGATCCTGTTGCATGTTGACGGCCGCAACGTGCGGGGCGTGCTCGATGATCATGTTCACGTCCTTCATCGTCAACTTCGCGGTGTTCGTCGACCCAACACCGCCTTGCTGCACTCGCTGCGCATTGATCTGCAGCACGTTGGTGCCAAGACGTGCAATGCGTGCCTTCACCGCGTTCTGCGCGCCGTTGCCCAGTGCAATCATGGCGATGACTGAGCCCACGCCAATCACCATGCCGAGCATGGTGAGGAGGGAGCGGAGCAGATTGACGCGCAGCGCGGCGAGGGCCACGCGAACAGTCTCGAGCAGATTCATGCGTCAGGCTACGTGCGCGGCTGGCAATGCGCCAGCGCGCGCCCGTCGCTCGTCCCCGTCATGCCGCTGCAGCACGTCGGGCGATCAATGGCATCACCTGTTCGGCAAATCGCTCCATCTCTTCCAACTGCGGACTGCATTGCAGGAGCAACAGTCCCACACCGGCGGTTTCGAACTCCCGAATGCGATCGGCCACCTGCTCCGGCGTGCCGACGAGTCCCGCGCGCAGGCCGCGATTGGACACCGAGTAATCTTGCAACGACAGTGAGGTATCAAGCTGCGTGTTGGCAATCCAGTCTTGATAGTTATGAAATCCTGGAGATCCCGACTGTACGTTGGTAATGCGCTCCAGCTCACGGTGCGCTTCGGCCTCCGTATCGCGGACAATCGCGTAGGCCGCCATGCCGTACTGCATCGGACGTTTGCCCGTCTTCTCGCGACGCGCCCGCAGATCCGCGACTTTCGCCGCAATGCGATCTGGTGGATCACCATGCATGACGTAGGCATCGCATTGCGCCGCGATGAGCGACTTTGCCGTTTCCGATTCGCCTCCCGCATATATGACCGGATGCGGTCGTCCGCGGAGGGAGACGGGCTTTGGCGCGACCAGCAACTCGTCCACTTCGTAATAGGTGCCCTTGAACGAAAACGACGGTTCACGCCACGCACCGTGCAATACCGATAGCCACTCCGCGGTGCGTGCATAGCGATCATCGTGCAGATCAAACGTGCTGCCATAACGACGGGCTTCGTCTTTCCACCAGGAGGACACCACGTTGAGTGACAGTCGGCCGTTACTGATGCGATCAATATTTGCTGCTTGCTTGGCGAGTGTTGCGGGATGATGAAAGGTGGGACGCACCGCGACCATGAGTTCAATACGAGTGGTCACAGCCGCAAGTGCAGCAGCCGTCGACCATGCATCAAGTGCTGGTGCCTCGATGCCTTTGATGTCATTCAGAAACAGTTCGGCGATAAGCGTGAGGTCGTATCCGAGCTCCTCGCTGCGCTGCACCAACCGTTTGACGTACGGCCACGTCGCATCCATTCCTTCATCGG
>JANYFO010000219.1 GCA_025362635.1 Gemmatimonadaceae bacterium
CGAGGGCGCCAGCGATGCGTTCTTGCAGTGTGGACATAGCGGAGTCGGACGATTCGGTGGCGCGATGCAGGACCGCGAAGACGTGGCTGCGGGGCGCGGCCAGTGAGACGACGTTGAAAGCTAGCGGGCGCGGGACGTCAACGGTTCCTGTTCGTAGGGGCCGTTGCGTTGCGTGTCATTTGCAGGTGCAATGCGATGAGATGAGCCGCAATGAATCGGTGACGTTCCGGAGACGCCCCCTTCACATGTTGCTCGTGCCTCTCTGCCCTACGATCCGGGCGCTTGGCGAGATGCGTTCGCGAAAGGCATTTGGCTTAGCGCGACTCTCTTTCATCAGTACTTACCGGAGGCAGTTATGTCCCAATCGAAACATCGCGCTGTGTTTGGCGCCTTTGCATTTTTTGTCGCGGTTGCAGCGACTGACGTGTCGTTTGCACGTGCGCAGGCGCTTGGTGGAGGTATCATTTCAACCGCTTGCGCGGTAGGCACGGTCGAACCTTGCGGCTATCGAGATATCATGCAATGCGAGACACGGTTGTCGATGGATGCGAATATTTTTAACAGGTCAGGCGGTATCCAATATTCCGTCACTGTTTGCCAGAAAGCGGGCCAGATGACGCTGTATAAAGATCTACGAACACAGAGCACCGGCGGCGGTGCTGGCCGATGCCTGCGGGGATCTGAGGAGGATGGAGATATCGCGTTGGATGCCAATAGCGATTGCGGTGAAGGATAAAGGCCAATGCGCATCCCCACTTCGTGGGCGCTTGCGTTGACGGGGATCATGCTCGCCGGCGTCACCGTTGACGCCGTGCGAGCAGCACCCCGAGCGACGCTGACCGCAGCGCTCCAACCGTATATCGAGCCACCTTCAGTCGCGCGCAAAATTCAATCGGCGGTATTGCTGCAGGCCAAAGACTGTACTGGCAATTTGCGGATGTTGCACCTTCTGCACCGATCCGCCGTGCGCGGACAAATGACATTGTCGGTTATTTGGTATGTGGGATCCGCAACCGACTCAAGCAGCATTCGATATCTCTTACCGAAGTGGGCGAGGTCCATTCCGCTTCAGCAAGCACCCGCTTCAGTCTTAACCGAATTAAAGAGCCTTGGACATCTGGAAACACCAACGTTGCTCGTGCTCGACCAGCAGTCACGCATTCGATTCGTTTCGCAAAGTCCTAGATCGTCACGTGAATTTGCTGGACTTCAACGCATCATCGAAGGTCTCACCTGGATCGAGGAACTCTAAGTGTCTTCATTCGTCGCCGTAGCTCGCCTTATTTTGCTTGTCTGCGCACTACCGTTGCCGCTCTTTGCGCAGCTCAAATCGATATCGAACGGCACTCGACATTTCGCTGCGGACTCCTTCTGGGTGCGCGAATGGGTGCGCGGCAATTCGAAGGAGCCGGATTTGCTCACAGAACCGCGGCACGTCGTTGCGGCGCACGGGATTGTTGTTGTGTTGGATGCCGGCACTCGCGAGATCATCGGATTTGATGCGCTCACCGGACAGTCACGGTTCAATCTGCAGGCGAAAGGGGAAGGCCCAGGCGAGTTTCGTCGACCCTCGCACATCGCGATGACGCCTTCCGGGTTTGCCGTCGTTGATCAAGCAACATCCCGCGTCACTACGTTTGATTCGCTCGGTCGTGTACAGCGGATTACGCCCCTGCTCGATGCGGTGAGCAGCAGCGGCATTTGCGTCATGCGAAGCGGACTACTGATTAGTAAGACGTCTGGAGCAATCGGATCCGTGCTGCAGTCGGATTCAACGGGGCGACTGCTCTCGCGCCGAACACTCGACGAACGCGGTCGAAAGGCCGACGAGTATGCGTGGTCGACGCTTGTAACGGGGCCGGATGCATCTGACAATTGCGTGTTGGCAAGACTGTATGGCGCAAATTGGTACGTCGTATCGCCCTCCGGCGCACTCACCATGCACCCGTATATCGAGGCCGGAACGGAACCAGCTGTGACAACGTCGCAGGCGAAAAAAGGGAAAGTTGGCGGCAAGCAGATTATTGAAATCACACACACCACTGCCGCGGTTTCAACCGCGTCCGACGCCATGCTACTCAACGACACACTCATTGTGCGCGCGAGAGGCAGCGGGCGTAACGAATATCGTCTGCTCGATTATTACGCGATCTCAACCGGCGCCTACCTCTATTCGCGACGCCTTCCGCTAATGCCCAATACGGTCACAGTCGGACCGAACGGCACCTTTTACGCGCTCGGCATTGGCGAAGAGTCGGCGGGTCTGTGGGCGTTAAAACCGTCGCTCAAGCAACCTCCGCCAACACGTCCTACACCGGGCAAACGCTAATCGGGTAATTGACCAGAGGTGAGATACGCGCGCGCGTCAGCGACCACGCGCGCGCGCACCGCATCCAAGGTGCCGGTGAGCAATGCACCCGAGGCTTTCGCGTGCCCACCACCGCTGTACCGGCGCGCAAATATTTGCACATCCACCAAACCGGTGCTGCGAAACGAGACTTTCACTTTGCCGTAGCCTAAGTCGCGGAAAAACAGTGCGAGCCGCGTGCCCGCAATCGAACGCGGATGCTCCACGATGCCGTCTAACTCCTCGCTCGTCACATCAAATTTTTCCATCACGCCCGCATCAACCGCGATCCACGAAAGGCCAAGCGTTGTGTCCACTTCAAGACTGCCAAGCGCTTCGCGCAGCAATTGCAATCGACCCACACTCACCTGGGCGTAAATTCGCCGATACATCTCTTCCGGGTTCACCCCCGCTACGAGCAAAGCCGCCGCAATTGCATGTGCGCGCGGCGTTGTGTTACTAAAACGAAAGCTGCCCGTATCGGTAAGAATCGCGCAGTACAACGCTTGCGCGATTGCCGGCGTGAGCTCGAGCCCCAACGTTGTCGCCACATCGTATATCAACTCGCCAGTGGCACACGCGGTGGTGTCGGCCACCGCCGTTTGGCCAACGGGTTCATCGCCCGCAACATGATGATCAATGACCGCGACGGGCACCTTCAACACGCGTACCGCATCCGCCAAGCTGCCTAAGCGACGCACATCATTGATATCGAGCACAATGAGCGCATCAATCCCCTGCAGCGCATCAACGCCTTGGCTGCTCGCATCCTCCACATCGTCGCCGAGCAAGAAGTTAAACATCGTCGGCCATGGGGTGGGGTTGACGATGCGTACCGTAATGCCGCGTTGTGCGAGCAACCGCGCCAGTGCCGCTTCCGAGCCACAACCATCTCCATCGGCGTTAATATGCGTCGACAGCGCAACTGTCATCCCCGGTGTGATCACATCAGCAAACGCCTGAATAGCAGCGCGTCGATCAGCAGTAACCAATGTCGGGTCAAGCACGGCGGTAGGAGTTGTCACGAGGCCTAGGCAAAAGAGAACGGCGCCAAGAGTCGTCTCTGGCGCCGCCCACAAGATATCCGTTCGTTCAAACAATTGCTGTTGTAAGACGGACTAACGGTTTCCCTTTTCGAGTGCTGAATGCTTGCGCCCGTATCCGAAATAAAAGACCATGCCGATGGCGAGCCAGACAATGAGTCTGATCCAGGTGTCTACGCCCAAGCCGTAAATCATGGCGCTACACACAATCACACCCAACGTCGACACCACCCAAATTGCCGGGACGCGAAATGAACGCGGCAAATCAGGACGACGTACGCGAAGGATGAGTACGCCGATGCAGACGAGAATAAAGGCAAAGAGCGTTCCGATGCTCGTCATCTCGCCAACGATACTGTCGGGGAGAAATCCAGCGAAGGCAGCGGTGAAGAAGAAGAACAACAGATTCGACTTCCACGGCGTGCGGTACTTGGGATGCGTGTCAGAAAACACCTTCGGCACCAATCCGTCTCGGCTCATCGAATAAAACACGCGCGACTGGCCGAGCAGCATGACCAGGATCACTGAGCTGAAGCCGGCGAGAATGGCGACCGTGACCAGATTGGCCAACCATCCGTAACCGATCATGTATTTCTCAATGGCAAACGATACGGACGCTTCGCCGCCGGCACCGCGGAAGTCGTCCACCGTGGCGACGCCGCTAAGCACGTGCGCGAATAAGACGTAGAGAATGGTACAAACGACAAGCGAACCCAAGATACCGATTGGCATGTCGCGCGCAGGATTTTTCGCTTCTTGCGCCGCCGTTGATACGGCGTCAAATCCAATGAAGGCGAAAAAGACGACACCAGCCGCACCCAAGACGCCCATAACGCCGCCGTACGCGTGCGTCACACCAAGTTTCGTGGTGTAGGTCGTAGCGGCCGGAATGTATGGCGTATGATTGGCAGGATTCATAAAGCCCCAACCAATGCCAATCACCATCATCACGATCGCAACCTTGGTGATGACGATAATACCGTTCAGCAACGCAGACTCCTGCGTGCCGCGCACCAGCACCAGCGATAACACCAGCAACACCAACACGGCGGGAATATTCATGATGCCTTGAACACCGGTGCCTGTCATCGTTTCAAATGGCGAGTGGCTCCATTGATACGGTATAGGGCTCGATCCGAATATCGTGAGCAGTTTATTAAAGTACTGACTCCACGCAATCGCGACCGTTGCCGCACCGACGGCATATTCCAGCACCAAGTCCCACCCAATAATCCACGCGACGAACTCTCCCATTGTCGCATAGGAATACGTGTACGCGCTGCCAGCGATTGGAATCATCGATGCAAATTCGGCGTAGCAAAGTCCCGCAAATGCGCAGCCAATACCGGCCACGATGAACGCGAGCGTTACTGAGGGGCCCGCGCGTTCCGCGATTGCCGCCGCCGTGCGCACAAAAAGGCCGGCACCGATGATGGCGCCGATCCCCAAACCTACCAGCGACCAAGCACCGAGCGTGCGCTTTAGTGCACTTTCACCATCGGCCCCACTGTCCTTCATCAAGAGGTCGATCGACTTCGTTCGATTCAAACTGGCCACGAAATACCCTCTCGGATGTGCGGTGACGGGAACCGCGACGAGTGCAGAGAACATCGGTGCGGAACGCGCGACTCTCGTCGACCTCCCGCATGAAGGTGGCGAAGATGATCCTCGGCCCACACCGCGTCAAGCACAATCACGGAGACGAAGGCGTTGTCTCGCCAAATTTAATTAGAGCGAATAATTGGGTGCTTCTCGCGTAATGGTGACATCGTGCGGATGCGACTCGCGAAGGCCTGCGGTTGTAATGCGCACAAACTCCGCATCGGTACGAAGCGCGTCGATGGTGCCGCAGCCGACATAACCCATGCCACTGCGCAATCCGCCAATCATTTGGAACAGCACGTCGCTTACCGGTCCCTTATAAGGCACTCGTCCTTCAATGCCTTCTGGGACGAGTTTTTTGGGCGACATCTCGCCATCTTGGAAATAGCGGTCGGCGCTACCGTCCTGCATCGCGGAGAGCGATCCCATACCACGGATCATCTTGAAGCGACGCCCTTCGAGCAGGAACGATTCGCCCGGACTCTCTTCGGTACCGGCCAACATTGAACCCATCATCACGCTGGAGGCTCCGGCAGCGAGTGCTTTTACAATATCGCCGGAGTATTTCACGCCCCCGTCGGCAATGACCGGAACGTCTCCCGCGCCTTCGACGGCATCCATAATTGCGGTCAGCTGCGGTACGCCCACACCGGTGACGACACGCGTCGTGCAAATCGATCCGGGTCCAACGCCCACTTTCACGGCATCAACGCCACGCTCCACGAGCGCTGCAGCCCCGGCGCGCGTGGCGACGTTGCCAGCAACCAGCTGCACGTCGGGAAATGCTTCGCGTACTTTTGCCGTTGCATGCAACACGCCGTCACTATGTCCATGCGCCGTATCAATGACAATGACATCAACGCCTGCCTGAATAAGCGCGCGCGCGCGATCGAGATAGTCACCGCCTGCGCCGATCGCTGCGGCGACACGAAGTCGTCCGTGAATGTCCTTGTTTGCGTCGGGATATTGCCGACGCTTATGGATGTCTTTGACGGTAATAAGACCTTTCAAAACGCCGAGATCATCGACCACGGGCAGCTTCTCGATTCGGTGCTTTCCTAATATCCGTTCAGCTTCATCGAGCGTGGTGCCCACAGGTGCCGTGATCAGGTCATCGGCCGTCATGACGTCGCGCAACGGCCGATCCAGATCTCGCTCAAACTGTAAGTCGCGATTCGTGAGAATGCCGACAAGCTTTCCGTTCATGTCGACAATCGGCACGCCGGAAATTTTAAAGCGCATCATCAACGACACCGCTTCGCGCAGGGACGCCGTCGGCGAAAGCGTGATCGGATTGAGAATCATCCCGCTTTCGGAGCGCTTCACGCGATCCACTTCCGCCGCCTGCCGATCGATCGACATATTTTTATGCAGCACGCCGATGGCTCCCGAACGCGCCATCATGATGGCCATTTCGCTTTCCGTGACCGTATCCATTGCTGCGGACACAAGCGGTACGTTAAGCGAGATCCCCCGCGTGAAGCGCGAGCGAATGCTCACTTCTTTCGGATGCGTGAACGAATGACGAGGTGCCAGCAACACGTCATCGAACGTGAGCGCGAGATCGTCGCGAATGCGCGAAGCACGAGAAGCGTGCGGGCGGGACGCGTCAGCGGCAGGTACATCGCCATTGCGCAAAAGCCCGCTACCGGAGTGGTCTCCAGCGGCGGGCTTGATCGAATGAGTTGTCGAGGGTGCCATCTCGAAACGTAGACCTGCAACGCGCTGCTGTCCAGCTGCTCCTCGCGGCGCCGACGTTTACGTGTCGGGGTCAGTTAGAACCAGCTGCTCCGCGTACGCTCGCTGCGTCGGACCATGCGCTGCAAGCGCCGCCGCAGCCGCGCGGGC
>JANYFO010000242.1 GCA_025362635.1 Gemmatimonadaceae bacterium
TTGTGGCAGTCGGACACTACGCGCGTGGGTGCGCCTGCCGATACACTTTTTTCAATCGCTCTACACTGGTGTGCGTATAAATCTGCGTTGTGCTGATGCTCGCGTGCCCCAATAGTTCCTGCACCGCGCGTAGATCCGCACCGCCATCCACCATGTGCGTCGCAAATGTATGTCGCATTGAATGCGTGCTGAGCCCTGCACCCTCGTCCACTTTCGCGAGCAATCCAACCACCGCGTGTTGTACGGCGCGTGCGCTCATACGTGATCCGCGTTCGCTTAAAAACACCGCGCCGCGCGAAAGTTTTGTGGTGGGATTTGTACCGACTTTGCCAAGGAGTGTATCGCGCTTGACGAGGTAGTTTCGTAGCGCGCGCTGCGCGTGATCTCCTACGGGCACGATGCGTTCCTTCCGACCCTTGCCGCGCACTTTCACCTGTTGCGACACCAAGTCGAGGTCGCCAAGATCGACGCCGCGCAACTCCGACAACCGCAGGCCGCACGAATACAGCAGTTCAATGATGGCCAGATTGCGCACGTCTGTAAACGCACCCGACTGCGATCGCGTTATCGCGAGCTCCATCAACGTCTCGGCCTGATGCTGATCGAGATACGACGGCAGTGTCCGCGGCAATCGCGGTGACCCGACGGCACGCGCGGGGTTGACGTCGACGCGTTCGTCGCGGTGCATCCAGCGATAGAAACTGCGAATGGCCGAGAGCGCGCGCGCGATGGAACGCTTGGCGAGGCCACGTCGCGTAAGATGCGCCATGAATCCGCGAATTTCCGTACGATTCAGTGTGTTCCAATCCCACCCGTTGATACCATGCGCGACGGCGAGCCAGGTGGAAAATTCGCCTAAGTCTCGCGTGTAGGCCAATAGTGTGTTCGCGGAGAGGTCGCGCTCTTTTTTTAAATGCACGAGGAATTCGTCGATTTCTGCTGGCAGTGGCGCCACTACAGATTCGGACGTTCCCCTCACCTTACTCTTACCGCGTTGCCAACGGTGTTGCACCAACCGCATCGCGCCACGCCGCGAGGTCGGCCAATCCACGCGCTGCGAAATGCTGTCGCTTTACCAGCTTGTCGCGCAACACTTCGCGCGAGGCGCCAACGAGATCGTCAAGCAAACCAAAGTTGGCGTTCATGGGTTGGAAGTGACGCGGGTCTGCCTCGCGCAGATATCGATATAATGCGCCGAGCATCGTGGTGGGCGGTGGGACGATGGGCGCTTCGCCACTGAGCATGCGCGAGAGGTTGACGCCCGCGAGAATACCGGTAGCCGTGCTCTCGGTGTATCCCTCGACGCCCGTGATTTGACCGGCGAATAACGTGGTCGGTGCGTCACGCAGCGAGAGGTGCGGTGTCAGCGTCGCGGGTGCGTTGATATACGAATTGCGATGAATGGAACCGAAGCGCAAAAACTCTGCGTCCGCGAGTGCTGGGATCATGCGAAACACACGCTGTTGCTCTGAAATGCGCAGACGTGTTTGAAATCCGACAAGATTCCACATGCGCCCAGCGCGATCTTCCATGCGCAATTGCGCAACGGCCCACGGTTTGTTGCCTGTGCGCGGATCGCGCAAGCCGATGGGTTTCATCGGACCGAAGCGCAGCGACTCGCGTCCGCGTCGCGCCGTTTCTTCGACCGGCATGCAGCCTTCGAAGTATGGCACCGCATCAAATTCGTGTGCGGTGAACTGATCGGCCGTGGTGAGCGCATCAAGAAATGCCTCGTACTCGTCTCGCGTAAACGGGCAATTGAGATACGCACCCTCCTCACCCGCCGACTCCATCGTTTCTTTGCCCCATCGCGACGCACGAAACGCGATGTCGGGATTGATGGAATCGATTGCGACCACGGGTGCAATTGCATCGTAAAATGCCAGTGATTCGACGCCGAGGCGCGCGCGAATGGCTGTGGCCAGTGCGTCCGAGGTCAGCGGACCGGTGGCAATAATTCCGCGCGACGGAATTTCATGCACTTCGTCGCGCGACACCGTGATGCGCGGATGTGCGTGAATACGATCCTGCACATGCTGCGAGAAAATTTCACGATCAACGGCGAGCGCTGTACCACCGGGTACGCGCGACTCGTCGGCGCATTCGAGGATGAGCGAACCGAGTAAGCGCATCTCAGCCTTCAGCAGCCCGTGTGCGTTGGTGGACTCAGTGCTTTTGAATGTATTCGAGCACACCAACTCGCCGAGCTTTTCGGTCCGATGGGCCGCGGTGCCGCGCACCGGACGCATTTCGTGCAGCATTACATCATGCCCACGTTCAGCCAACTGCCACGCGGCTTCGCTGCCGGCGAGACCGCCGCCGACGACATGAATTGGGCTTGTGTCGGTCATGCGACTTCCGCGACTTCTTCTGCCTCCTCAGGCGTGGCAACGTCCCACTCGTTGCTGCACTTGAGGCACTTCCGGTACGAGCCGCGTGTCTTGTTGCTCTTCATCTCTGCGCCGAGGTACCCGCAATCCGGACAGACTTCGGCCACAGGCTTATCCCAAACGACAAAGTCACAATTGGGATAATTTTCGCAACCGTAAAATGCTTTTCCGCGTTTCTTGCTACGACGTTCGGCGATTTCTCCACCGTCCTTCGGGCACTTCACGCCGGTGGGCATGGAGCGTGTGCCGCGACATTTGGGAAAGCGGCTGCAGCCCAAGAAATCGCCGGAGCGACCGTGACGCACGACCATCGGTGCCGCGCACTCTTGGCAGAGGAAGGCGGTGAGTTCGGCCGGCTTCTTTTCGCCTTTGATTGGCCGCGTGTACTTGCACACCTTTGGGTGATTTTCGCACGCGACAAACGGGCCGAAAAAGCCGCCTTTCGCGACCAGTTTCCCGCCACACTCGGGACACCGTTCGGTTTCGAGCGCGGAGAGATCGTACGCTTCGCCAATCAGCGCATCGAGATCGTTGTCGTTCAGCGTCGCTTGAAACGGTGTCCAGAAATCCCCGAGCGCGTGCGTCCATTCGATGGATCCGTCCGCAATTTTGTCGAGCTCTTCTTCCATCTGCGCGGTGAAGCGTACGTTGAACACATCGGGGAATTTCTTCACCATAACTTTCTCGACGGTTTCGCCGAGTTGCGTGGGGAAGAAACGCCGTTGCGTGAGTTCGACATAGCGTCGATCGGCGAGCACGGAAATGATAGAGGCGTACGTAGACGGACGACCGATCCCTAGCCGTTCGAGCTCCTTCACTAACGACGCTTCTGAGAACCGCGGTGGTGGCTCAGTGAAGTGTTGTTTGGGCGCGATGGCTTTCACCGGCACCTTTTCGTTGAGCTCGAGCATCGGCAGCGCCTGCTCGTCTTCGAGCGCTTTGCTGTCGCCTTCTTCTCGCGCTTCGCGATAGAGCGCTAAGAAGCCTGTGAACTTGATGACAGAGCCGGTGGCGCGAAACAAGAATTGCCGCTGCTTAGCTGCGATGTCGAAGTCTACCGTCGTGGTGTCAAATACCGCGGGCGACATCTGCGACGCCATGAAGCGCTGCCAGATGAGCTGATAGAGCTTGAACTGATCGGCCGTGAGATATTTTTGCACGCGATCCGGGCGACGTGCGGGATCTGTTGGACGCACGCCTTCATGCGCGTCTTGTGCGTTGGACTTGGCGCTGGGGTACAACTGCGGCGCTGGCGCGAGATGCGCTTCGGTGAGCAACGGGTCGGCGCGTAATGCTTCGCGAGCGGCGAGGGCTGACTCTTCGGACACGCGTGTGGAGTCCGTACGCATGTATGTGATGAGACCAACCGCACCGTCTTCTTCGCCTACGTCGATGCCTTCGTACAAATCCTGCGCGAGACGCATCGTACGCTTCGATCCGAAGCCCAACTTCTTCGCTGCTTCTTGCTGCAGCGTACTCGTTGTAAATGGTGCGGCAGGATTTTTTCGTTTTTCGCGACGCTTGACTTCGGTAACCTTGAATTCTTTGATCCCGTTGAGCGAGTCGAGAATGGCACCGGCTTCATCACTGTTGTGAATTTCCGGTTTCTTTCCGTCGACTTGATGCAACTTGGCGACAAACGCTTGAGCGCCCTTTTGTAGATCGGCCGAAACCGACCAGTACTCGACCGGGTTGAACGCGCGAATTTCACGTTCACGCTCAACGATGATGCGGAGCGCCACCGTTTGCACGCGCCCTGCGGACAGCCCTTTTTTTACAGTCTTCCAGAGAATCGGACTGGCCTTGTAGCCCACCAAGCGGTCGAGCACACGACGCGCTTGCTGCGCCTCGACTTTGTGCACGTCGATATCGCGCGGGTTCGCGATGGCAGCCTTGACTTTTTCTTTCGTGATTTCGTGGAATAGCACGCGACGAATCGGCGCGGATACCGCGTGCCGTTTGGGTTGCGTGAAGTACTGCTCAACGTGCCAACCGATCGCTTCTCCTTCGCGGTCATCGTCGGTCGCTATGAAGATTTCGCGCGCGCCTTTGGCCAGACGTTTGAGATCAGCGAGCATATCCTCTTTGCCCTCGATCGTGACGTATTCCGGCGCGAAACCGTGTTCGATATCGATGCCGAGCTTCTTGGCCGGCAAATCGCGAACATGTCCGACCGTTGCCTTTACCGTGTAACCACGACCGAGATACTTACCAATGTTCTTGGCTTTCGTTGGCGATTCTACGATGACAAGTGACGTACCACCCACTGGTGGAGGCTCTTCGTCGTCACGCTCGGCTTCAGCAGCGGCGGCGCGAGAACGCGCTCGAGCACTCGTCGCTTTTTTGGCTGCAGCCTTTTTGGCGGCAGACTTGGCACCCGTTTTTTTGGCGGACTTGGACGCGCTGCGCGCTGGCGACTTGGGAGCGACACTCGTAGACGTCTTGGCGACCTTGGCAGGTGGCTTGCTTGTCTTTGCGGTCGACTTCGTCGCCTTCTTCGCAGTTTTTTTTGCCGCGCTGACAGGCGTCGCGGCGACGATCGAGTCCTTCAGTATGGTCATCAGTTCAGTGTACCTGCGATCGGTCGCCGTTCGTGCTGATGTCGTCGAAGCCACTGTCTTCCGCGATTGCGCGGATTTCCGGCAGCCCGATACGACCATCTACATGCACCAACGCCCGCTCGACTAACTGCTCAAAATCGTTGAGATTCACCGCGCCGGATCCCCCTAGCATGACCAGGTATCCCCAAGCCTCGGCAGTGAATCGACCGCGTTCATGCGGCCCCTGCACTCGCAAAGGCGCATCGCGCGAAATTACCGCACCATCCCACAGTGGCGCTGGTGCACTATCGCTATAAAGAAGGGAAAGAATCTCACCAATCTGTCGCCGGTCATACCCTTGCGACGACAAATAGGCTTCGACCTCCACCACATCGGTGTCGGCCTCGAAACGTTCACGGAGCTCTTCCACAACCGGCGTCCATCGCTCGTCCATTGCCTAACCTAGTCCTGAGGTCAAGTCGATGGCAAGCGCTAGCACGGCATCGATAACTCTTTGCGAATCATGCACTTCCACGCTAATTTCGATGTCGGCCTGCCCGTACAGCTCAGCTCGGCTGTTCCATAAATTATTCATGACCGCTATCGGATTGGGCACGAGAAGCAGCGGTCGGACGACTCGAGACCGTGAGAGACGCCGCAGGGCTTCTTCCGGGGAAACGCGAAGGTGGATGATACGCGCGCGGGGCCTCAGAAGTGCCATGACGCCTTGATTCGTCACCCAACCACCTCCGGGCGCCACCACCATTGGCGGGGCCGCAGCGAGCTCGTACGTGAGCTCGACTTCCATTTGTCGAAAAGTCTGTTCGCCCTTCTGCGCGAACAATTGCGCGACGGTTAAACCCGTGCGACGCTCGATCTCTACATCGAAGTCAAGAAAGGAGCGATGCAGTCGGTTCGCCACCGCGCGACCGATGGTTGACTTACCGGCGCCCGGAAGTCCGATCAGGACCAGGTGTCCATCAAACGGCAGACCGGGCGCGACACTCACCCCACGCGCTCATCAAGTCGGGCGAGATATGCGCGCAGATTGCGTTCAACCTCCGGCAGCGAATCGCCGCCGAACTTTTCAAGCAGCGCCTGTGCGAGCACGAACGCGGCCATGGCCTCCGCGATGACGCCCATCGCGGGCACAGCGGTCACATCACTCCGCTCGGCAACCGCTGAGGCGGCGAGGCCTGTGGCGACGTCTACGGTGCCTAATGGGCGCATGAGCGTGGAGATCGGTTTCATTGCCACCCGAATCACGAGTGGCTCGCCCGTGGTCATGCCGCCTTCTGTACCACCGGCACGATTGGTTTTGCGTTGCACGTGACCCGCACGCGTACGTCCGGGCGCAGCGTCGATTTCATCGTGCACGTCGGCACCTGTGCGTCGAGCCGTCTCAAAACCGAGTCCGATTTCGACACCTTTCACTGCGGGGATGGAGAGCATTGCTTGACCAAGCTTGCCATCGATTCGTGTTTCCCATGAAACATGCGAGCCGAGTCCGACGGGCAGGCCGGTGACGACTATTTCGCAGATTCCGCCGAGTGTATTGCCTTCGCTTTTCGCCGCGTCAATGCGTTCAATCATCCGCAATTCGGCATTCGCATCGAGTGTGCGCAGTGATGAGGCATCAGCGACCGCATTGAGATTATCGGGTAGGACCGTCGGTCGTTCCGCGTCAATGCCGCCGAGATGCACGAGGTGTGATCCGATGTGTACGCCAACATGCGCGAGCAGCACCTTGCAGATGGCGCCGGCGGCCACGCGCGCGGTGGTTTCGCGTGCTGATGCGCGTTCTAAGATATCGCGGGCATCGGCGCGATCGTATTTGAGGATACCGGTGAGGTCGGCGTGGCCTGGGCGCACGCGTGTGACACTGCGCTTCCGCGGGCCATCGGCGTCTTCCGCGCGGGGTGCGGGGTCCATGATCTCGCTCCAATTCTTCCAATCGCTATTGCGGATAAGCATCGCGATTGGCGAGCCGAGGGACTCGCCTGCGCGAACCCCTGAGAGAAACTCGATGCGATCAGTTTCGATTTGCATGCGGCGTCCGCGCCCGTAACCCTGCTGACGTCGCGCAAGTTCTCGATCGACATCCGCGGCAAGCAGCGGCACGCCGGCCGGCAGGCCTTCAAGAACGGAAACGAGTGCGGGACCGTGCGATTCACCGGCGGTGGTAAAGCGGAGCATGCGTATACGATAGGGTACATGTGTCGCGCGGAGTAGCGCGAGCACGTGAACCGGAACGTAAAGTAGCGTGGTCCGAAACGCACGCGCGCCGTGCCTTCAAGGGCGAAGGCACGGCGCGTTACCACGGCCCGCTACTTACTGACAGGTGCTCGTAAACGTGTCCGGCAGTGCGACCAGCGTAACGCCGCGAACCGTGGCGCCGACGAGGACAAGTTGTCCATTGGAGCGTAATGATGCTCGCAGCGGACCAATGATCGGATCTCGAATTGGTACCGACGCAACTTTTTTGTAGCAGTACGTGTCAAAAATATCGATTGCGGCCTCGCTCGAAGCAACGAACGCAAGTCGCGTTCGCAGCTGCGTTGCATTCATGCCGACATTGCTCGGATGGAAATCAAGGCCGCCGCCGCTTGATCGTGATTGCAGAATGCCTTGCAGCCGCAGCGTGCGGTCGAAGATATAGGTGGAGTCGCCTTTTACTGCCGACAGCTCGCCATCAAAGTTAATTCCGACGCCTTGCACGCGAGCGAAAGTGTTGGCGATGAAATCACTGACGTCGGTGGGACGAGAGAGACCGACATCGATGACGGGGAGCGGCGGTGTGAGATCGAATCCCATCGTCGCATC
>JANYFO010000264.1 GCA_025362635.1 Gemmatimonadaceae bacterium
GGCGTGCGACCGCGCGCATACTCGTTCACGAAATCGGCGAGGACGTCCTGTCCGAAGCGATCTACCAGATTCGTCACGTAGTGCGGAATGCCCAGTGTGTCGCACACGCGTCGCGCATCACTTGTTGAGTCGAGCGAACAACACGGACGGTCGGGTACATCACGGCCGTCGTCGTGCAGTTTCATCGTCACGCCAACAACGTCACAACCTTGCTCAACGAGTAGCGCTGCAGCGACCGACGAATCCACGCCGCCTGACATGGCAACGAGCACGCGTTCACCGCGCTGTGGTCCGCGCTGTGCGATGGCTGACGGCAATTGTTGGGTGCTCATGTGAGTGCCTGCACATGGGTGCCGCGCGCCTTTGCCGCGAGTGTGGCCAATACGTCAACGACGCGCGTCACACTCGCCTCGTTGCTTAAGCAGCCCAGCGACAAACGCAGTGCGGCGTTGGTGAGCGCAGGAGAAACACCCATCGCCGACAACACGTGCGACGCTGAAACACTCCCGCTTTGACATGCCGAACCAGCGCTGCACGCGATACCGCGCAAGTCGAGCGCCATGAGCATGGATTCACTGTCTGTTCCAGGAATCGAAACGTTTGTGATGTGCGGTGCTCGTGCAGCGCGCGCGCTGTGAATCACGGCGTCTGGAATGCGCTCACGCAATAATGATTCGAGCGTGCCTTGCAGCGCAGACAGTCGCGCGTGCTCATGCACCTGCTCGGCGAGTATCAATTCGGCGGCGGTAGCGAGACCCACCGCGAACGCGACATTTTCCGTACCGGGTCGACGTCCACGATCTTGCGTCCCACCGTGAAACAGTGGTTCGAGTGGCGTGTCACGTCGAATGAAAAGGGCCCCGATACCCTTCGGTGCGCCAAGCTTGTGTCCGGAAATAGAAAGCATGTCGAATGGGGTGCGACGGGCGTCGACACTCACTTTACCAAACGCCTGCACCGCATCAGTGTGAAATATTGCGCCGGCCGATTTGGCTTGCATCGCCAGCGTTGGTATGTCCTGAATGACGCCCGTTTCGTTGTTCACCCACATCACACTTACAACGGCGACCTGCGCATCAAGGCAGCGAGCATAGTCATCCGGATCAACAACGCCGTCGCACGAAACGCGCACAATACGCTCGATACCGCCTTCATGCGCGACTTGATGCACGGCCGCAAGAATGGCCTTATGCTCGATGGGCGTGGTGACCGCAACCGTTCGTCCACTTGCGCGCAACGAACGTGCAACGCCTAGCACCGCAAAGTTGTCCGCTTCGGTTCCGCCTGATGTAAAGCACACCTCATCAGGGTGTGCGCCGAGGCAGCTTGCTAAGCGCTCACGAGCCTCGTCGAGCGAAACGCGCGCTTCGCGGCCCCATCGATGCACGCTGGATGGATTTCCAAAACGCGAACCGAAGAATGGGGCCATCGCGGCCATGACCTCATCGCGCACCGGAGTGGTGGCGGCGTGGTCCAGATACACAGGCGTGTTCATCCGAATAAACTTATCGAGGACGGGGACGGACTGCATCCGTCTTCCACCAGCTGCAATCGACCCAATGTTTACAACCTGCATTCACTGTACCGCCGATTTGGGCCGAAACGAGGCCTTCGAGATATTCCCCGTTGGGACGCGATTGGCGTTTGACGCCGCTCGTGGCCGCCTGTGGGTGGTATGCCGAGTATGCGACCGATGGAACCTTTCCCCGCTTGACGAGCGCTGGGAGGCAGTGGAGGCCGCAGAACAACGCTTCCGGGACAGTCGACTACGGGTGAGCACCGGTAACATCGGGTTAGCGAGACTCCGTGAGGGCGTTGACCTTATTCGCATTGGTGAACCACAGCGACCGGAGATGGCGGCGTGGCGATACGGTGATCAATTCGGTCGTCGTCGGAAACGCCAATTGCTCATTACCGGTGCCGTGGTTGGCGCGGTGGCAACAGTCGTGGGTGCCGTCACCCTCATTGGCGCGTCGGCCGGCTCGTTTGCTGGTGTGTACGCGAACGGTGGGCTGTGGGATATGCTCATACACGGAAAACCGCGCACTGTTGTCGCACGCATTCCGGTGGATGGCGTGTTGCTCACAGTGCAACGACGTCACGCGCGTATGAGCGCGATTGAGCGGGTCGGACCCTTCGAGCCGTTTTCGTTGCGCGTTGAACACACCCAGGGAACGGCGCAGCTTGTTGGATCGGATGCGTTGCGCGCTGCCGCGCAGCTGATGCCCACCGTGAATCGCTTTGGTGGCTCCGCGCGGCAAGTGAACGACGCAGTGGCGTTTCTCGAAGCACACGGCGGCGCCACGCACGTGCTGACGCACTTGGCCGATTCGTTTGGTGCGAACGCGATGGACCCGCGGTGGAAATCAAAATCGCGGTGGGGAAGTGGTTCGGTTAAAAAACTACCAGGCGTTTTGCACGCACTACCGCAGCACGCACGGATTTCCTTCGAGATGGCGTTGCACGAAGAGAGTGAACGGCGTGCGATGGATGGAGAACTCGCAGAGCTCGAGCGGGCGTGGCGCGAGGCGGAAGAAATTGCAAAAATTGCTGACGATATGTTTGTCTCGCCGGCGATACAGCAACACGTGGAGACGCTGCGCCTCCCTCGAGATCACGGCTAGACGGGCATCGCATTGCCTTCAGCGCAAAGAGCCCGACGCGTCGCAACTATACTGCGCGTAACATGGCGCGCACCGGCGCGGCGTCCGCGCCATGTATCGCTAGCGGTTGCGCGAGCAACTCGTATACGCCGGGCACCACATCACGAAGCGCGAGGTTCTCCAAGACATACGCGCCCGCTGAAAAGAGCGCGTGATGCACCGGCAACTCTTTACTTGGTCGAGCGTCGACGCTCGGAGCATCGGTGCCCCAGAGCCGTAGTCCGTTGTTTGTCAGCCAATCCGCAGCGTCCTCGCTCAATGCCGGCCACGCGTCAGGAAACGCATCGTGCGATACGGATTGGTTGGTTCGACAGAGTATGCGCATCGGCACGACCACGTCGGTGTGGCGTAATGCGAGCAACGCGACAACGAGTTCACGTGTAATTACCGCGTCCGACGCGAGGTCAGTCGGCAATGCAATGACATGGACGGGGCCAACAAAAACGTCTGCAGGCAGCGATTCGCTCGCACGCCACGACGACTCGACATGCAGCGGCGCATCTGCATGCGTGCCCGCGTGCGCACTCATCGTGAGTGCGCCCAAATTTACCGCGGCACCGTCTTCGCGTCGCGCCGTCCAGCCACATGAGAACGGGATGTCGCCAGGCCACACCGGCACATGTGAGGCGAAGGGCAGCGAGATGTCGATCAGCATGTGTATGGAGTGACAGTGAACTCCGCGATGCAGAGAACCGCGTGAACAACGAGTGATTTTAGAAAGAAACAAGAAAAAAGGTTTTCGCGGAAAGATGTCGTTTCGCATCGACGCCATAAAAACGAGACGAGCCAGATAGCGTCAACCATTCTTCCCATAAAACGCACTGCGCACGGCCCAGAGTGCCGGAAAGAATCGCTGTGACATGGTGCGCGCGAGATACTTCGCACCCAGCGTACCACCAGTACCCGTTGTCCCGGGGCCGATAATTCGCTCCACCAATTGCACATGCAAAAATCGCCAACGGGCGAACCGTTGCTCAAACTCCAGCAAGCCTTCCACGAGCAGGAACAACGGCGTAGGGCCAGGCCCTGAGTACAAGGCTTCCAATGCAACGTCCTCGTGCGCCAGCAACGCCTCCACCAACGCTTGCAACGTGGGCCGAGCGAGCGCACGCGCAACGGCTGCTGGTGGATCGCCATGATCGGCGATCGCCGCCAAGAAATGCGGATCGCGTAAGCCAGCGGTTGCTTCGATCGCACGAAACTGCTCGCTTTGCGATCCGCTTGAAGCGCCCAAGTACCCGCGAAATTGCGCAAATCGTTGCGGCGGCAGCGTGTCGAGCGCCGAAAGCTGTTGCGCCACAATCTCCATCAACACGTTCACGCGCTGTACCGCGAGCAGTGCACGCATGGTATCGAATTGTTGAAGCGCCACGATCAACTGCTCTAATTCGTGTAGCAAGACTTTAAACCACAGCTCGCTGGCTTGATGCACCACAATAAAAAGCATCTCGTCCGGATGCTCCGGTGTTGACTGCACGGTCTGCAAGGCAAGCAATTCGTCCACGCGCAAATACGAGCTGTAGTTCATTCCATCGGCGGCGTTGGTCATAGCGGAGCTCGAGTTAAGTGAGCCAGCGCAACGATACGGCCGATACTGCTAAAACGTCGACACGCTCAGCGCGGTCACGTCATCAACACGCATCGTTTCGTCCGTAAAGAAGGGCTCACCATACCG
>JANYFO010000270.1 GCA_025362635.1 Gemmatimonadaceae bacterium
GCGCGCGATTTGCTGAACACGAACTGCGCGCCACCGGTGTGCCGTACTTGGAAATTGCGCGACGTGGTGGCGGTATTCACGCATCCGTGCGCGATTTGCGCACAAAATCCAATGATGACTTATTTGCACTTGCGCAGCCTCGCATTGCGCGGCTCGTAGCGAGCGGCGTGACGACCATGGAAATCAAATCTGGTTACGGGCTTTCAGTCTCCGATGAACTGCGTACCTTGCGCGTGATTCGTCGCTTGCACGAATCGTCGTCGCTGCGAATCGTTGCGACGTGTCTGGGTGCACACGAAATACCCATCGAATATCGAACAGTGGCAAACGGTCGAGAAGCGTGGATTCGCGTGCTGATCGACGAACTCTATCCGGCAGTCGTGGCGGAGTCGCTGGCACAATTTGCGGATGTATTTTGCGAACCGGGTGTGTTCACGCTTGACGAAACCCGGCGATTGCTGGAAGCTGCGGCGCAGCTTGGTCTGACCGCGAAGCTGCATGCGGATGAACTGCATGACGGGGGAGGCGCCGCACTTGGCGTTGCGCTGCACGCGGTAAGCGTCGACCATCTTGCCGCGATTTCGGCCGAAGGGATTGCTGCGGTGGCGTCGTCGTCCACGGTGGCGACGTTGCTCCCGGCTACCATGCTTTTTCTTGGCACAGGTCGTCACGCGCCCGCGCGCGCGCTCATTGCAGCGGGTGCGGCGGTCGCGATCGCCACGGATTTCAATCCAGGCACGTCGCCACTGCAGTCGTTTCCCTTAGTACTCACCTTGGCGGTGAGCGAGCTCAGGATGTCTGCTGCAGAGGCGTGGATTGCAGCGACAGTGAACGGCGCGGCCGCGCTGAATCTCGCCGGCAAGACGGGTCAATTGGCGCCCGGTTTCAGCGCCGATATCGCCGTGCACGATGTCGAGGACTACCGGGCGTTGCCTTACTGGTTCGGTGAGCGTCTTTGCCGAGTAACGTGGGCCCGCGGAAGCGCTTGTCACACGACGGGATGAGTCCTAGCTTCCGCCGATTGAATGACCTGCTCGCGCGCCGCCGCGCGAGCGCGAGTTTCGCCCCCGGGAGAGTGTTTCGAACGCATGTCCAACGCCGCGAAGCATCGAAAAAAAGCGGCTGAGTTCGAGCAGCTGAAACAGATCGATCGCGCTATCAGCGCCTACGTGCGGGCGATCGAAGAGAGTGAGGCGGAGGGCGAAGAAGTTGATGTCGCGCTGCTGAACAAAGTCGGTGACTTAGCGTTGCGGCAAGGACGCGTGCCCGACGCAGTGACGTACTACGAGCGGGCCGTTGAGCATTATGCCACGTTTGGGCTCTTCAACAACGCCATCGCGCTCTGCAATAAAATTTTGCGCAACGCGCCCGGACGCGCGAATGTCTATTTCACGCTCGGTCGAATTTGTGCACGCAAGTCGTTGCGAGGAGATGCGACACGAAACTTCCTCGAGTACGCGACGCGCATGCAACAGGAAGGACGCATAGACGAGGGGATGCGCGCGCTGGCTGAAGTATCCGAGCTTATGCCCGAACTCCTCGAAGTGCGACGTATGGTGGACGAGCACGCCGCGCGATCTGGCATTTTGCTTCGGCGGCGCACGCCAATCGCTTCGGCGGTACAACCTGCGAGCGACGGCGCGCGCTTCCCAAACGACAAGTCGCCCGACCTTGTATTTCTTGATGTGAGTTTCAATGCCGCCGCCGCAATGGCCGCCGCCCATACGTCGGCTCTGAGCGCATCCGAGCCGCTCAACCCGCCAACTTCCCCCGTTGTCGCATCATCAGCTGAGCTCCACGGTGTACTCGATGCGCTCGCCGTAGTAAATCTGACGCCAGCCGATCCCGCGCCAACAGTAGCATTGCACGTCGCGCATCTCGCCATCGATAATCTCGTCGAATCCGAGGTGATCGAAACCGACGCCATCAGCGGCAACTGGACGAAGATCGAGGCAATCGAGCTCGAGCCAATCGAGATCGAGCCAAGCGCATCCGATGCGATGGAACGCGTGTCCGTGCACGAACGTCCTCTCCCGTTCCGCATCGATCCACACGACTTCATCCTCCAAGGGGAGCTGCCACCACTCCTGCTTGACGATCTGTACGTTCATCGCGGCCTCGCGCTGACGGTACAGGACAACATCAGCAAACCAACACCGTGGCGGGGAGTCAGTCTGACTCCCGCGGTACCGATCGCATCAGTCGCAGCGGAAGCCAACCTCGTCGCCGCCTCTCGTCGCGACGAATTCCAAGCAGCGGTTGAGCAAGCGCCACGTGATTGGGGTTTGCGGCGTCGTCTCGCCGAGGCGCTCTTCGAAGCTGGTGAGCGAGATGCCGCGTTGGCGGAAATGGAGCGCGCCCTCAGAGGATTCGCGCTCAGTGATGACGTTGTCGCCGCGGCCGACGTCGCAGATATGCTCGTTAGCATTAGTCCGGACCGCGTGCCCTATCATCAAAAACGGGTGGAGATCGCCGTCAAGATTAAGGACAACAGCCGCCTGTGTGTTGCGTATCTCGATCTCGCCGACGCGCTCGTTCGGAGTGGCGATGAGGGACGCGCGCGGGCGGTCTATGCGCGGGT
>JANYFO010000278.1 GCA_025362635.1 Gemmatimonadaceae bacterium
CGTCTTGACGATGGACGCGATTTCGTCCCCACCAACAAGTGGATTGTCTTCGGACATCACTTTGCCGCGATCGCCGGTCCCGGCCCACTGGTTGGCCCAACACTCGCCGCTCAATTCGGATTTCTTCCGGGCGCTATTTGGATTGTTGTTGGTGTCGTACTTGGCGGAGCGGTGCAAGACTTTGTGATCTTGTGCTCGTCTATCCGACGTGACGGAAAATCACTCGGACAAATGGCGAAAGAAGAAATTGGCACCGTCGCCGGCGCCACGGCGCTGGTTTCTGTGCTCGGCATCATGATCATCTTGATCTCGGTGCTGGCGCTCATTGTCGTGAACGCGCTGCGTGATAGTCCGTGGGGCGTGGTAACGATCGGACTAACAATTCCTATCGCGATGTTTATGGGACTCTATTTGCGATGGGTTCGACCGGGGCGTGTACTCGAGGCGACGGCAATTGGCCTCGTGCTGCTGATCTTCGCGCTCTACGCGGGCAAATGGGTTGCGGGACAACCCGATGTCGCACCGATCTTTACGCTGAGCGGTACGACGTTGTGTTGGTGCATCATGATTTACGGTTTTGCTGCATCGGTCCTACCCGTGTGGTTGCTCTTGGCTCCGCGCGACTATCTGTCGGCGTTTGTGAAGATTGGCGTCGTGCTGGCGTTGGCGGTTGGTATTCTCGCCGTGCTCCCGCCGCTCGAAATGCCCGCCGTCACGCGCTTTGTCGACGGCACTGGTCCGGTGTTTGCGGGCAAGCTCTTTCCGTTTGTGTTTGTCACGATTGCGTGCGGCGCCATCTCTGGATTTCACGCGCTCATCGCATCGGGCACGACACCGAAACTGCTGAAGCGCGAGAGCGACGCGCGACTCATCGGTTACGGTGCGATGCTCACAGAATCACTCGTGGCCACGATGGCGCTGATTGCCGCGTGCGTACTCACACCCGGCGTGTACTTCGCCATCAATGCACCAGCGGCGGCCATTGGAACGACGGCCGTCAGTGCAGCGCAGGCCATCGCACAATGGGGCTTTGTGGTAACGCCCGCCGAACTTGAAAATCTGGCGCGCCAAGTGGGCGAACACTCCCTGCTATCACGCACAGGTGGTGCGCCCAGTCTCGCAGTCGGCATGGCGCATTTATTTTCGCAGGCGCTAGGTGGCGATGCCATGATGTCGCTGTGGTACCACTTCGCGATCATGTTTGAAGCGTTATTCATTTTGACAACGCTTGATGCCGGGACGCGCGTGGGCCGCTTCATGTTGCAAGATTTGCTGGGAAATATCTGGAAGCCGCTGGGTCGAGGCTCTTCGTATCCGGCAGCCGTGTTTGCGAGCGCGCTTTTCGTCAGCATGTGGGGATACTTCCTCTATCAGGGCGTCACCGATCCCCTCGGCGGCATTAACTCGTTGTGGCCCTTATTTGGCATTTCCAATCAGCTGCTGGCCACCGTCGCATTGTGCGTGGGTACGACGGTGATCGTAAAGATGGGCAAGGCGCGATATGCGTGGGTCACCATTCTGCCGCTGTGTTGGCTGGCCATCGTCACATCTACGGCCGCGCTCACCAAGATCTTCTCGCCGGAGACAAAGCTCGGCTTTCTCTCGCATGCGCGGTTGATTGAAAGTCAGATTGCGTCCAACACGCTACCCGCATCAATCAAGAGCATCGAGGCGGCTCATCGCATGATCTTCAATGATCGACTCGATGCGGTCGTTGCGGCGTTCTTCTTAGTCTCGGTGGTCGTGATTCTTTCGTGCTCGATCAACGAATGGCTCGCCGTTATTAGCGGTCGCAAACCGGCGAAGTCGAGCGAAGTGCCGTATCAACGGACGAAAATGCTGGATCAGGCGGCGTAATCGCGCGCAAACGTCCCTGTTTTGCACGATAAATCGGATAGCCACGTGACGCGTTGTCGCGTGGCTATCCGATCATTCGGCACCAACGCACACGATTGCGAACGGTTGCTGGAATAATCCAGCGAAAATTTGATACAAATCGGTCCGCTCCGTGGAGTGGTGGTTCGACCTCGGCACCGGTCGGCGGCACATCGAGTTGGTCGAGCGATTGCCGGTAGAGCGGTGCGAGTTCCGATGCGCGCGGGATGTCGGCAACGGCGGCCAACAAGCGTTCAAGCGTCGCACGTCGTTCAGCGGATGGTCCGGTGAGGATCTCATCGCTCCGGAGACAGGCACCACGGACCTCGCCGTCCAACGCACCAAGTCGTAGCGCTGGGTGCAACGCACGATCAGCGGCGATAGCGTGCAACCGCTCGTCGTTCGCATCGAGGCCGTAAGCGATCAACTGTTGATGTTCTGTTTGACGAAGCAAGAACGTCGTGTGCGCAATGGTGTCGAGCGCTATCGCCATATCGCGCGCAACGCTGTCATGCGCAACCTCGGCGACGCGCTGCATCAGGCGCGCTCCACGCTGGAGCAGGGCGCGCCCTACTAACATATCAATCATGATCGGCTGATCGACCAGCTGTCGAGCGGCACCAATGTTCTCGCGCGCCCGGATCATCGCCGTCGCAATGTCATGCACCTGTAACGCAGAATCGGCCGACGCCTCGTTCGCGATGACAAAACGTTTCAGCACCAGCATTGATCGCGTTGGCAGATCGTACGATGTTCGCGCGCCGGCAAAGCCAATCCGATAGCCCCAGAAATTCGGCAAACGTTTCGCACGCGCCCACCGGCGAAACAAGGCAAGGTCTACTGAATCCCCCACCTGCGGAGCATCACCCACGGCAATCCAAGCGTTTGCGTCACGCGTAGTCACGTGCGTCGTCACGGCCACCACGCGACGGAGCGAAATTGAATCCAGCTCAACGGTGGGACCCAGTGGCGCGAGAACCGAATCGATGAGCAATCGAGCGGCGGTGGTTTGTCGATGTGCACGATCCACTGCGGCATCGCGACTGTTCGGATGGAGGCTGCGCATCCGATAGATCGCTGCAACGTCTATGCGTCGAGCGGCATCTCCGGACACATACACCGTGGCCGCCGTGCCGGTGGTGATCGCCGCCGCGACCAATAAGAGCATCCACGCGACCACCTTCAGCTGCGGGGATGAAACAGTTTTGGTCATAGACCGAGGTTGTCTGGTAAGGGGCACCCTCTCGCGAAATGTGGGCCCGCCTGCAAATTTCCTACGCGTCATCTCGTTGCACGTCACGCCAGCATCACCCACCCGGTTTAAATCGTCACGATATGCCAGCACCTTCGTCTCGAGCCACTACTGAAGGCAG
>JANYFO010000292.1 GCA_025362635.1 Gemmatimonadaceae bacterium
TCAACGTACGCTTGAAAAAGAATCTGTGGTTCTTTGCGTACGACAACTGCGGCAACGCCAACTGTGGCCTTGAAATGCTCGACGGTACATCGCCCTTTTGGCGCGCGGCGTATGCGGTGGACGTCGATGCGATGCGCTTACTAAAAGCGCATGGTGCTGAAGTGAACGTGCCGTCCACCCGACCGGCAGGACGCGGTGGGCGAGGTGGTGCTGGTGGTGCTGGTGCTGGTGGTGCTGGTGGTGCTGGTGGTGCTGGTGGTGCTGCTGGCGCTGGTGCTGCCGTCATCGGTGATACCGCGATTGTTGCCGCTGGTGCAACTGCCGGCGGCGGAGGACGCGGTGGGCGTGGGGGCGGACGCGGTGGTGCTGGAGGCGGTGCAGGCGCTGCGGCAGGCCTAGCGGCACTGTTTGAAGGAATCCCCGCGCCGCCATCGCTCGATCCCGCAATGGACTCGGCATCCAAGGCATTCCCCGCCGGCACTGGCGTGTATCCCATTCATAGCGCCGCTGGCGTTGGGTACGGTAACGGCTTTGCCGGCAACTCTCATCGCCATGCACCCGACGGTTGGATGCCCGCGATGAAATATCTTGTGGAAGAGTTAGGCGCAGATGTCAATCTGCGCGATCTCAACGGATATACCCCGATGCATCATGCTGCCGCACGCGGAGATAACGAGATGATTCTGTATCTCGTCAGCAAGGGCGCCGATCCCAAAGCCGTGGCACGAAACGGTCGTAGCACAGTCGACATGGCGAACGGTCCAGTGCAACGCCTACGCCCCTTCCCCGAAACAATCGCGCTGCTCGAGAAGCTGGGCGCCAAGAACAGCCATCGCTGCGTTGGCTGCTGAGAACGGGAACTAGAAAGTAGGGAGTAGAGAGTAGGGAGTAGGGATTTAAAAGGATGCAAAAAGAGGCCGAGGCGAAATGCCCCGGCCTTTTTTCGTTTCCGATCACCCTCTCTATGCTCTTATTCCTTATCCCTTCTCCCTACTCCCTACTCCCTACTCCCTACTCCCTATTTCGCCAGCGCGAGCATCACAGACTCCTGCGCCTGTTGCAGTCCGCCTTCGCCGGCATCCCAACTAATGCGCCCGTCACTGTTCAGATCTGCGCCAGCAATCAGCTGACCGCACAGCGACACCATTTCGCCCATCAATGTCGCGGCCACTTTCGCATCCGTCGCCAACTGCACTTGCTGCGCAAGCTTGATGATCTGCTCCGCGCGCGCGACGGTGCTGCGTGCCGCAGTCGCGACACGCGGACCCTGAACCAACACATTCGGTCCTGCACCCGCAGACTTTGCCGCCAACTCCGCGTGCGTCGCGACGCCCGTCGCAGCGCGAATCACACCGTAACCTTTGCCCGGACCCGCCGTCACGATGGTAGGGTTCAGCGCGTTGATGACGTGTCCGGCGTGCAACTTCATCATCTCAACATTACCCGGTGCACGAAGCCCGAGCGTTGCGTGCTGAATCGCAATACGCGCTTCCGTCAATGCCATCGGTAGGAGACCCGCTTTGTCCGGCGTGTCCATAAAACTGTTGACCACATGCCCCAAATGCACGCCAGCAGGACCCGCCGGAACCGCGACCAGCGGTGGTCCCGCAACGACCACCACTTGACCAGGTGTCGGTGCCCCCGTGATTTCAGCGACCACCGCATCAAATGATTTGCGGGCCATGGTGTCGGTGCTAATTAAGTAGCGTTTTTTCTGAAACTCCGCGTCCGTCATACCGCTCTTCTTCAGCGCATCGGCAATGAGCGTGCGCATCTTCTCCTGCAATTGCGTTTGCATCTGCACCGTCTTGTTGCGCGACTGCGCGAGCTGCGCGTCAATCGAATCGTGCACGGTGGCAATGGCGACATGAACCGCCGCAAATGCCTTAATCTCTGGCGTAGCGAGCGAGGCCGCAGAAGCAGCTTTCGCGGGAGGAGTGGTGACTGGCAGCGCGGATTGCGCGACGGTCAGGGCAGGGGCGCCGAGTGCGAGGGACGCAACGGTCAGCGCAATACGTGCGGAAAGCATAAGTCCGTGGGGTGAGGAACAGGTGCTACGTCAAACGCTACTTGAAATTACGAAGCGGTCGGCATTCGTGTTGGGAAAAGCGCGATGCGTTTTACGGTTGCGACGCGGTGCCATCCGGGAGAAGCCGATTCGCGTCCAACGCGCGCGCAGCGATGGTCTCCATTTGTGATGCGCGCGTGCGTGCCCAGCGGGGGAGTTGCAGTCCGATCGCGAGCAATTGGCCAATGCCAAGGGCTCCGAATATCGCTGGCATAAACAGCGCTCCCGCGGCGACGTCACCGCCCCGCATCATGATGCCGAGCCACATGATGCTGGCGCCGATAACGGCCGCGCCGCCGAGCACGGCGCGGGCGGTGATGTTGCCCTTGCGCGTGCTGAGCCGAAGTTGGTGACCGGAAGCCGTTGGTTCGAGCAGCGCCTGTAGGTTGCCGTTGGTCCATTGCCGAAAAGTGCCGTCTCGCTGCAATTTGCCGCGCGCATCAAATGTCTCGCGCAATGTCACAACAATGCGATCCCACTCGGCATCCGAAACGTTGCGCCCAAAATCGACCGTGCGCGCAATGCCGATCGGCAAGCCAAGCCATGTACGCTGCTGTGTCGGCACGAGGAGACCGCTCGCCACGGCGTGTGCCGCATTCGCGACAAATATGGGATCGATGCCGACTTCTACACCAATTTCTTGCAGTTGCGCGAGCGTCAGTCCGTCATGTGTACCGACCTGCAGTGCCGCGGACGGCATGTCCTGCGCTCGCTCATGCGCCGCACCTGCCTGTTCCAAAATGAGCAAAATTTCGCGTTCGTTGTAGCGACGATTGTTGGACACCTGTGCTCCAGACTTAGTTTCGGATTACGTGTTTATCATACTACGCGCACAGGGACCTGTGGAGTTTCGCACGGAGCGCGTCAACCTGCGTCAGGTAAGCAGCACGTATTGTCCGGCTTCGCGATTACGCGTTGCCTCCGATCGTCGGAGGACGCCAATACACGCAACATCGGCTCTTGGTCCGTGCACCGAGGGGAGCTTGTATGATCAGAAAATCGATGGCGACCGCGCGTACGCTCGCGTTGGCCGTCCTCGCGTTGGCAACGGTGCCATCACAGCTCGTTGCGCAACGTTTCACAACGAAGACCGGGTACGTCACGACCGCGGACGGCGCACGTTTGTACTACCGAGTGGTTGGGCGCGGTCGCGACACCGTGATTGCCATTCACGGGGGACCGGGCGTTGATCTAGAAAGCATTGCGGGAGACTTCGCTCCATTGGCTGCGCAGCACACGGTTATTTTTTACGATCAACGCGGCGCGGGTCGCTCTACGTTGCCGAGCGATACGTCGAGCCTGAATGCCACACAGCAGGTGCGTGACCTTGATGCGGTGCGGACGCACTTCAAGCTCGCACATGTGACACTCATTGCGCATTCCTACGGACCACTGTTGGCCGCGACGTACGCCATTGCACATCCGACCGTCGTCGAACGCATGGTATTTTTTGGACCGGTACCGCCGCGTCGCGGCACGTTTAACGCACGGTTTGGTCAGGCGTTGAATGCGCGTATGGATAGTGCGTCACGACGTCGCATGGGTGCAGCAAATCAAATGTTAGTTGACACAACCCAAGACGCACGCACCGCCTGTCGCGCGTATTGGCACGAAGCCATGCGTCCACGGCTCGCCGAACCGGATCGCACGTTACCACTCATCAAATCCGATTTGTGCGCGTCAGATCCAAAGGGCATTCGCTTTGGCTTACGCACGACCAATCGATTG
>JANYFO010000303.1 GCA_025362635.1 Gemmatimonadaceae bacterium
GAGATACCGATTGTTTTTGCAACGCGGACAATGCTTGCTCGGCTTTCCATTCTGTGAGAAAACCGATGGCGGCATTAATGACAATAACAACCAAGATGGCGAAGCCTTCGATACTTTCGTCCATCAGGAACGCGATTGCCGTGGCCGTTGCAAGCAGGACCACGATCAGACTTTTAAATTGCGAGAATAGTATCGCCCACGCCGAACGGGAACGCGCCTGCAGCAGCGTGTTGGGTCCGAATTCCGCTAGCCGTCTTGACGCTTCGGTCTGCGTCAGTCCCTGCGCAACATGAGACTGTTGTTGTTGGAAGACCTCTTCAGCGGGCAACGTGTGCCACGCGGCGGTTTGAGATTTTGCGGACGCCATCTGTTCTTCCTGTGTTCCGGTCGGTTAGAAAAAGGCACATGACGTGAATGCGGCCTCGCACTCATTTACACAGCCTTTGGATCGGTAGGATTACCGTCGCGCCGCAAAAAACTCTTGCAGCAGACGCACAGACGCGTCCGGCGTGACACCGCCCAACACTTCTGGACGATGATTGAGTTTCGAATGCCGAACCAAATCACCAATGGAGCCACACATGCCGGCCTTTGCATCCCACGCGCCAAACACCAGTCGCTGCACGCGTGAAAGCACGATGGCGCCGGCACACATGGCGCACGGTTCCATGGTGACCACCAGTGTTGCTTCACGTAGTCGGTCGCCGAGCACGCGCGCGCCCTCACGCAACGCCGCGACTTCTGCATGCGCGGTTGCGTCGGCATCACGTCGCATGCGATTGTGAGCGCGCGCGACAATTGCGCCATCGTGCATGAGCACCGCTCCCACCGGGACTTCATCCGCATCTGCCGCTGCACGCGCTTCATCGAGCGCCGCTTCCATCGCGAACAGGTCCAACGCGCGCACGTGTATTGTCATGCCATCGCGGCGATAACAGCGCGATCGGCCGCGTCGCCGTGACGAAACAGCAGCGTATTGTCGGCGCCGCCAACGTCGGCCACGATCACATCGCCTTCGGTGAAGCGGCCCTCGAGCACGGCGAGCGCGAGTGGATTTTGTAACATGCGTTGCACAGCACGCTTTAATGGACGGGCACCATATACGGGATCATACCCCTCGTCGGCCAGCAACGAACGCGCAGCATCGGTGAGGCGCAGCGACAGCTTTCGATCAGCGAGCAGTTTGCGCAAATGCCCCAACTGCAAATCCACGATGTAGTCCAACTCGCCGCGGCCAAGCGGGTGAAACACGACAATGTCGTCGATGCGATTGAGAAATTCAGGACGGAACGCACCACGCAGTGCGGCCAGCACTTCTTTCTCGGTTGCGGCCCACGGTTGTTGCTCCGCTTCCTGACCACGTTCTAAAATCATCTGGCTACCGATATTCGACGTCATGATCACGACGGCATTTCGAAAATCGACCGTGCGTCCCTGCGAGTCGGTGAGACGTCCGTCATCAAGCACCTGTAACAGAATGTTGAAGACGTCGGGATGCGCCTTTTCGATTTCGTCGAAAAGAATTACCGAATACGGTCGACGACGAACGGCTTCGGTGAGTTGCCCACCTTCTTCAAATCCCACATAGCCCGGCGGTGCGCCAATGAGCCGCGCCACCGCATGCTTCTCCATGTACTCGGACATGTCGATGCGGACCATCGCTTGCTCATCATCAAACAAAAATTCGGCCAGTGCTCTTGCTGTTTCTGTTTTGCCAACACCGGTTGGTCCGAGAAAAATGAAGGAACCAATAGGACGATTGGGATCTTGCAGCCCGGCGCGCGAACGACGCACGGCATTGGCCACAGCGCGCACGGCTTCGGTCTGTCCGACAACGCGCGTGGCCAGCACCGCTTCAAGTTTGGTCAATCGCTCGCGCTCCGATTCCAGCATGCGCGTCACCGGAATGCCCGTCCAACGCGCGACAATATCCGCGACGTCGTCCGCGCCAACTTCTTCCTTCAAGAACTGCGGACGGCCACCGTCATGACTTGCTAACTTGCTTTCGGCTTCCTTCATCTGGCGTTCGAGCGAC
>JANYFO010000304.1 GCA_025362635.1 Gemmatimonadaceae bacterium
CAGTCGCGGCAGTAAATATTCCAACTGCGCAACCTCCACCTGCATGCGCGCCTCGCTTGATCGAGCGCGCGTCGCAAAAATATCGAGAATGAGTTCGGCGCGATCCATCACGCGTGTATTCACCATTAATTCGACATTCTTGCCCTGCGCTGGGGATAATTCGTCGTCAAAAATTACGAGCGTCGCACCAAGTTCGAGCACACGTTGTTTTAACTCATCAACTTTACCTTTGCCGAGATACGTGCCTGGGTGGGGGCGATCGAGTTGTTGCGTTAGGGTACCCACAACAATGGCGCCCGCGGTGTCAGCGAGGCGCGCTAACTCTTCAAGATGCTCTTCCGCATGAATACGCGCCCGACTGCTCTTGGCAGGCGCACTCACAAGAATGGCTTTCTCGATTTGCGGCGTCAGGGAAATTATGTCGCGACTAATGAGTGGATTCCTTAAGTAAGACGCGGTGAGAAAATGAAGCGCATGCTACCGGCGCGTACCAGCGATCGACGAGTAACGACCGGCCCGATCGTACGGTCTGGTAAAACTGCCAAGCGGTGTCCCAACGGTGAAGTCGCCGCGAACACGGTAATTAATTGAACCCGCCGTGATCATTGATCGACCAGCCGCACCCAGACCGGCATAGGTGAATTGCACGGGTAACCGCACGAGCGATGAATCTCCGCTCTGCACGACGAACCGATCAGCAAGCTCACCGCTGCCCAGTTGAATGGAGTCAACGTCTACGCGATACGTCATCTTCGCGGCGTCGAGCTTAAAGTGATTGGGGTTGTAGACGTAGAGCACAACGTCGACGCTGCCGCCGGTTAAACCCAAACCGGTGACGGTAAATTCCTTCAAGGTTACAACCGGCTCTTTAAAACTCGCTCGACCAAGCGAAGCGCAACTCGCCGTGACCGTCACGACCGTCAACGCAAGGACGCTGCACCATCGACGGGACAGCGGAGAATGCATCATCATGGAGGTGCTCCTTCGGAGATATCCGTAACGCTGCTAGATGCAGCAGCATCGTTCAGGTTGATCGTGCGTTCGCGCAAGTCTGCCCACCACGCCAAGCGCTTCGCAATGTCCCGCTCAAAACCGAATGGTCCAGGCTCGTAAAACGCCTGCCCCTCGAGAACCGGTGGCAGATAGTTCTGCGGAACGTACGCCTCAGGCACCGCGTGCGCATACTGATACCCATCGCCATATGCGAGTTCCTTCATGAGGCCGGTAGGCGCGTTTCGCAGATGCATGGGCACCGGAGCCGCCGGTGTTGCTCGCGCGGCGTCGAGCGCCGCCTTCCATGCCTGATAGACACGCGCTGACTTTGGTGCCGTTGCGAGGTACACGACTGCCTCAGCAATCGCGAGTTCTCCTTCAGGGGAACCCAACCGTTCAAACGTGTCAGCGGCGGCAAGTGCCATTGTCAGCGCATGCGGATCTGCCAAGCCGATGTCTTCGCTGGCCATACGGATCATGCGTCGCGCAATATAGCGCGCATCTTCGCCGCCTTCGATCATGCGCGCGAGCCAATACAGTGCACCTTGCGGATCACTTCCGCGCAATGACTTGTGCAGCGCTGAGATGAGATTGTAGTGCGCTTCTCCACTACGATCGTAGTGTGGTACGCGATGCTGTACGGCCGCCTCGATGTGCGCGCGCGTTATCGTAGCATTGTCATCAAGCAACGAGGCGGCGGCATCAAGGATACCCAGCGTACGGCGCGCGTCACCGTCGGCTTGCTCCGCAAGCAAGTTTCGCGCGTCGTGATCGATGCGAAGATTCCGCGCCCCGAGTCCGCGATCAACGTCGGTGAGCGCGCGCTCAATCAACGCTTCCAGATCGTCCACCGCGATTGCGTTGAGCACGATAACGCGCATGCGGGAGAGGAGTGCGCCGGTTAACGCGAACGACGGATTCTCGGTAGTGGCACCAATCAAGATGACCGTGCCCGCCTCGACATGCGGAAGAAACGCATCCTGTTGCGCTCGATTAAATCGGTGAATTTCGTCAACGAACAGAATTGTCCCTTGTCCACCATTCCGACGGTGCTCCGCCTCCGCCACGACTTCGCGCACGCGAGCCACACCGTCGCTGACGGCGGAAAACGATACGAATGCGGCGTCGGTCAATTGCGCGAATAGGCGAGCGAGCGTGGTCTTGCCGACACCGGGCGGCCCCCACAACACCATCGAGTCCACGATGCCGCGCGCGAGCGCCTCACGCAGCGGCATGCCCGGACCAAG
>JANYFO010000315.1 GCA_025362635.1 Gemmatimonadaceae bacterium
ATCACGGCGTGGGTTTTGGCGGCATGTCGGTTGGTGGTATCGCGGGCAATCGTGATCCGTTCGCACCGCAGCTGTTGCCACATGTAAGTCATCTGCCGGCCACGCATGATATTGTGCGCAATGCTTTCAGTCGCGGACAACCGTCGTACGGGGCGGAGTTTGCCGACGCGCTGGAGCAGGTGATCGCCGAGCATGGTGCGCACACTATTGCCGCGGTGATCGTGGAGCCAATGGCGGGATCGACCGGCGTGCTCGTGCCTCCCGTGGGTTACTTGCAACGGCTACGGGCCATTTGCGACGCGCACGACATCCTCCTGATCTTTGACGAAGTCATTACCGGGTTTGGTCGTGTCGGTGCGGCGTTCGCGGCGCAACGATTTGGCGTGACGCCGGACATTGTCACGCTCGCGAAGGGCCTCACGAACGGCACCATTCCGATGGGTGCGACAGTAGTGCAACGCGCGGTGTATGACACCGTGGTCGATGCTACACCGCGGGGCATCGAGTTTTTCCATGGCTATACCTACTCCGGACATCCGATCGCTTGTGCGGCGGCGTTAGCGACGCTGCAAGTGTACCGGGACGAGGCATTGTTCGAACGAGCTGCCGCACTTGCACCAACGTGGGAGGCGGCGGTGCATTCGTTGGCGGACGAACCGAACGTCATTGATGTGCGCAACATCGGATTGGTGGCGGCAATCGAGTTGGCCCCGCGCGACGGGACTGTTGGTGCGCGCGGACTTGATGTGATGCACGCGTGTTTCTGGCGCGAAAACTTGTTAGTGCGGGTGACCAGCGACACGATTGCGCTGTCGCCGCCACTCATTGTCAGCGCGGAGCAAATTGCGGAGATGGTTGCGGGGGTGCGAAGCGCAATACGATCTAAGCAGTAATCTCGAAACTGCTTTTAATAAATCGTGCACTCCGTGTAATCGCATCGCGCGCGTCGGGCAGCAATCGCGTGAGCACCGCGAATCCGTGCATCATGCCGGGATAGTTGTGATACTCGGTGCGCACGCCAGCACGTTGGAGCGCGATCGCATACTTCTCGCCCTCATCGTGCAGCGGATCGAACCCAGCGGTGATCACCAACGCTGGCGGCAGATGCGATTTGTCCGCTGCAAATAACGGGGAGAGATACGGCGTACGACGATCTACATCCGGGGCAGCATACTGGGCGAGGTACCATTGCACACTCGCTTTGGTGAGCAGGTAGCCAGTCGCGAACTTGTTGAGCGATGGTTGCGACAGTGTGGCGTCGAACGCCCCATACATCATGACGTGCGCCGCGATGGTTGGCCCTTGGCGATCGCGTGCCATTAGGGCAACTGCGGCCGCGAGGTTACCGCCAGCGCTATCGCCAAACAGTGCAACGCGACCAGGAATTCCGCCAAAACTCGATGCGTACGCGGATGCCCATTGCGTAACCGCGTAGCAGTCTTCGAGCGCTCCTGGAAATGTTGTCTCCGGCGCTCGCCGATAGTCTGCGGCCACGACCACACAGTGTGCTTTGTTGGCCAGCGCGCGGCACGTGCGGTCGTACGAGTCGAGACCACCGACCACCCACCCACCGCCGTGAAAATGACAAATCACTGGCAGTGGCGTGGTCGCACCGACCGGTATATACACGCGCACGTTGACCGAGATGTCGGGCAAGAGGGCCGTCATGTTTTTAACACTCGCAACCATTTCTGGCGGCTCCATCAGGATCGCGCCGTCACGAATACTTTGTTCGAAATTATCCCGTGCTGCCGTCGGCGTGAGCTCGTGCGTCTCCGGTCCGCCACGTAGTGACAAGAAGGCGAGCAGCATTCGTACGCGAAAATCCGGCAACGCTTGCGGCGTTTGTGATGCGCTACTCGAACACGCCGCGAGCATCACGCCGGCGGATGCAGTCTGAAGGAGCCTCCGCCTATTCATATCCATACCCTCGTCTTCATCCTGAATCCCTAATCCCTAATCCCTAATCACTGCAACTGCACGTACAACGGCACCGGCCACAAACGCAGAATTGCTTCGCGTGATGTAGACGGGTTATCGTTGCGCGCCTTAGTGAACTGCTTCCATCCGGCAAACTGCACCGGTTCTTTTTTCACATACGCGTAGTACGAGTCGCGCTTGAGCCACGGAGGACCGAAGCCATCCATGTCCATCACGACTTGCACCCGAGCATCAAGTTTGATGTCAGACGCATTTGTCACGCCCTTCTTCGTAAAGCGATGCACGACCAAGACTTTTGGCGGCAATTTGTATTTGTCCACGAGTCCCGCGAGATATCGTGACGCGAAGTTGATGTCCGCCGCATCATACGATCCGATTTTCTTTCCAGGGCGCGTGCCATCCTTCATCGAAAATTCTGGATCGATACCAAGATGTACTTCTGGTCGCTTTAAAAATCGTTCGAGCGCAGGTAATTCCTTCTGCACTGTACTGTGCCCCACCTGAATATCGACGAACATAATTGCATTCTTACGTTTGGCCCACCCGTACACCTTTTCAAGCAACGTGCTATCCATGCGCGTGCGATACATACCATCGCGTCCTGGTGTGGGATTCGCGACCACCGCAATCAGATGCAACGCAGGCTGCACGGGATGCTGCGGATCGAGCCTATTCCATTCCGCAACTTCGCGATCAAGACGGGACAGCATGTCGTCCGTTTCAAACTCTCCGAGGATGCCCATGCGCTTCGACAGCGGATTGCCATAAAACGCGACGATGCGCTTTGCTGGCAAAATTGACCCAGGCAACGGTGTCGGCATTTTTGGCGGCCAAAGCGAATCGAGCGAACTGCCCATATTGCGGAAGGCCAAGTGCTTTTCTCCAGCGGACGGACCCGTTGAACCGCCGAGCGATTTTTTTGTAGAATCGCGTTTCGCTGTTGTGGTTGCTTGCGACGTCGCGCGCTTTTTCTGCTTTTTGGCAAGGGTATCCTGCGACGTCGCAACGATTGGGAGCAGAATGAACAGCGCGGCGAGGACGCCGGTCGCCACGCGACCGCGTGGAATGCGGCGTAATGTTAGGAGGATTGACATAAGAATGAAAACAGCCGCAGTTGCGCCTCTCGGACAAGCCCACGACTCATTGCGCTTTCGATTTTGACTTGCTGCGTTCGGTTTTTCCGAACTCAATTTCGCGATCGATATGCAGCCCTAACGATCCCGTGGCTTCAGCGCGCACGACAAGCCATCGCGTTTGTGCGACGACGTCGATCAAGCGACCAGTATTGATCTTCCCCTTGAGGCGTACACCTTCGGTCAGTTCGCGGTCAAGCACCTGTTCGGCGCGATTGCGTAGCTCTTCCAACGGTGGGTCCAACGGCAGTCGAGCTCGCTTTCGCAGGTCAGACACCATGTCGGCCTTTTTTAGCCACGCGAGGCCGCGTACGAGAGCATTGGAGGTGGCGACATCGAAGTCGAGATCCGGCACGGTAAGTGTTCGCGTGAGTGTATCCAACTTCGGTGTACCGACGAAGTACGCATTCCCAACGATGTCTCCCTTGACGCCAACGTCGAAGACGACGCGACCATCACCAATTGCGTACACACGGACCTTGGCAATCTGAAGCGATTGGCCGAATCGTTTGATTTTTAAGCCGCTCAGCTTCTGCGTCAGTGTCGCACTGGCGTCGTCGTAGGCGAGCAGTCCTTCCAATCGAAACCGCGCGCTATCACCCACGGTGTGATCCGTTTTTGTGAACGGCGGTAACGGCGTGAACGGCCGTGGCGGACGTGGTCCCGATACCAGAAACGGGCGCGCCGTTAATCGTACATCGGCGACTAACGCGCTGTCGCGCAGCGCAAGATCGCCAAGCTTGACGCCTTCTGGCGCGAGCACGAGCCAGAGACTGTCGCGCATATGAATGCTTTTATTGAGCAAATTGTACCAGCGCTCAATGCGCGTGTGAATATCAAATGCGGCAATCTGACGATCGAGCGGTGGCAGGCGTTCGCTGAGTTGTGGTTCTAATGCTTTTACTACGCGATCGGTGACGTCAATTTTGAACATCGTCACGCGACACTCGTCGCGCGGCGTCGTGCTAACCGGCGTGATCGAGCGTACCTTCGTCCGCGTCGCGAGTACCCACTGCTTCGTAATGTCCACGTCCGTCGTAAGAATCACGCGTAATCGCGGCGCGTCTCCCGTTGTGCCGCACGATGCGCTTACTGTCGGTGCGAGTGGCGGCTTGTACCATCCGCGCCCTTGATAGGTGACGGTGGTTGCCAGCGTAATTCGGTGACCGTCAAACGCCACGGTGAAGGGTGTGCGTTTGGCAAAGAAGGCGACTTGCTGTCGCGTGTTTCCGGGAATCACCATGCGATGTTCGATGTCGCCAAACGTGCGTGGCACGGCACGTTCGAGCGCATCGAGCGCCGGTGCAAGTGCATAACTAATTGGTGCGTCAACCACGGACGGTGGTAGCGGTGGCAACGCGGGCAGCATGGTGGTTGCCAAACTGTTTGCTAACGGTCGCGGTGCGATGGGCGCGAGGTCGCTGCTGCCGCAGGCGGCGATGAGCAACGGAGCGCTAGTGAGCGCAATGAGGCGGATCTGAATTGCGGACAGCATACCACAAGTGTACGGGGACCGCGTGCCGCACACCATTGCAGGCGACTGGCTGCACCCCGCGACGGTATGACCGCACACGGCTACCTTGCGAGTATGCACATCAACTTTACAGGCCGAGTTGCAGTGGTCACCGGTGGGGCAAACGGTATTGGCCTCGCCGCCGTTCGACGATTGGCGGAGAGCGGCGCGCAGGTGGCGATTTGGGATTATGGACAAACGGCGGGCAAGGCCGCTGTGGTGGCGCTTGCTGCCAGCGGACTCGACGTGCTGTTCGTCGAGACCGACGTCACGTCGCGGGACAGTGTGCAACGAGCAGCGCTCGCAACGGTCGGCCGGTTTGGCGGCATCGATATCCTTATTAACAACGCCGGTATTACGCGCGACGCGCAGTTGGTAAAGGTGAGCGACGGTGTAACCAGCAGCGGCATGAGTGACGATGATTTTGACGCAGTCCTTGCTGTCAATCTGAAAGGTGTCTTTACGTGCACTCAGGTGGTCGCGCCGTACATGATCGCGCGCGGGGGCGGTCGCATCATCAATGCATCGTCTGTGGTCGCGTTCAATGGCAATTTTGGGCAGACGAACTATGTCGCGAGTAAGGCGGGCGTCATTGGCATGACACGCGTGTGGTCGCGTGAACTCGGCAAGCGTGGCATTACGGTGAACGCGGTTGCGCCGGGATTTATTGTCACTGAAATGACGGCGAAGATGCCTGCCGTAACCTTGGAGCACATGCAACTGCATACGCCCGTTGGCCGACTCGGTACACCGGACGATGTGGCGTCCGCGTACTGTTTTCTTGCGTCAAATCAGGCGGCCTTTATTACCGGTGCAGTACTGACCGTTGACGGTGGCTTGGTAATCGGCACGTAAGTCTTACGGCTTGGGAGCCGCAAACTGCATTCTCGCTAGGATGAGCGCCGCGCGTCGCGTGGCAATTGATCCAGTCGGAGACCACCGTTGCGGTGATGGCAAAATGGCGGCCAATCGCGCCGCCTCATTTTGCGTAAGTGATGCAGCGCTTTTTCCGAAGTGCGTGCGGGCGGCTGCCTCTGCACCAAAAATGCCGTCGCCCCATTCTGCCAAGTTGAGATAGAGATCCAAGATGCGCTCTTTCGAGAGCAATAATTCAAGCCACAGCGTTACGTAAAGCTCCAAGCCTTTGCGAATGAATGATCGACCGTTCCACAAAAAGAGATTTTTTGCAACTTGCTGTGTGAGCGTCGAGGCGCCGCGCAATTTGCCGCCCGCGTTCTTCCGATCAAGCGCGTGTCGTATCTCGACGAAATCGAAGCCGTGATGTAGATAAAATCGGTCATCCTCGGACACAAGCACGGCACGCCGCAAATTCGCCGAGAGTGCGGAACGCGTCACCACGATATGTCGGGGCATAATTGGCTGCCGGCCCTGCACGAGTCGTTGCACCGTGCGTTGCAGGATCACTGACGTGGTCGGTGGTTGCACAACGGCGAGCAGCAGGATGACGGGTGCTGGCGCGAGTAGCAGGACGGAAACTGTGATGAGAACGCGGCGAAGCAGCGGTGCCATCATGGCTCGCGCAGATGTGTCGGCGTGTCTGCCGGCTGACGGCGCCACCGTCGATGCTGCCAAAAATATTGATCAGGAAAACGTCGCACATAGCGTTCGAGTTGTTGCGTGTACGCGAGTACGATTCTGTCGATGTCTGCTTCGCGGTCGCCAGTAACGTGCGTCGGCACCGGCTCCAGTAGCAACGCATAACGACCGCTCGGCATACGCACCGATACGACAAACACCAAGGGCACGCCCAGTCGTAATGCAAACACTGCCGGTCCGCGCGGCGTTTTTGCCGGTCGGCCAAAGAATGGGACGAACGTGCTGGCCAGGCCCAGCGCATCGTGATCGCTCACCATCGCGATTGTGCGACCTTGTTTCAGCGCCCGGGGCGTCTGTCGGACGGCATCGGCGTCGTGAATGACTTCCATGCCGATGTCGCGACGCGTGCTGCGCACGTAAGCGTCGACCAACGGATTCGCCATGCCCCGTGTTACGGCGTCAAACGGAACGCCACGTGCCGCGACATAGGCGCCGCCGAGTTCCCAGTTGCCTAAATGCCCGGTGACGAAGATGACGCCTTTCCCTAGGGCGTTGGCGGCCTCCCAATGCTCCCAACCGTCAACACGTTCGAAGCGATCAAGCACGCCTTGTTTGGATGTGCCGGGTAAGACCGATGTTTCAATAAACGTGCGTCCCAGACTTTCGTAGGACCGTCGCGCGACGTCACGCACGTGCTCGGGCGTGTATTCCGGAAACGCAGCGGCGATTTGTCGTTCGGTAACGCCGCGGCGGATACCTAATGGCCGGTACGCGAGTGCGCCGAGTGACGCGCCGACGTTGCTCGCGGTGCGCCAACCGACCGTACGCAGTACCGCGACTGCGGCGCGCGTCGCCGCGTATTCGATTCGATGCGTCAGGGTGGGGTGTCGTGCGTCGTCAGCCATGGCTAGAAGAAGTAGTCGAGGCCAACGTCGCCGTCCATGCTCTGGCGCAAGGTGCACAAACGACGAACGCCGCGTTAATCGTTTGATTAACGCGGCGTTCGCAGACTCACCGGGCGAGCACGAGGGCTCGCGGCAGTGAATCAATTCGTAAGCATTATCAAAACGCGACGATTCGTAGCGCGACCGTTATCGGTCGTATTTGGTGCGATCGGATCCTTCTTGCCAGCGGTGCGTGCTATGATGCGTGATTCCGCGACACCCTTGGAGACGAGATACGCCTTGGCTTGGTCAGCACGGTCCTGGCCAAGTTTTTCGTTATAGCGTTCGCTGCCGATGGCGTCAGTGTTACCTGTGACGGTCATCGTACGCGACGCGTTTGTTGGATCAACAAAGGACGCGGAGATCTTGTCGAGAATGACCTTCGCTTCGGGCGTGATGTCGCTCTTGTTGAACGCGAAATTGATGGCACCAATGACGATCGGCTCGGGCGACTTGGCGGTGATGCGCACGGTGTCGATGCGTGTGACATAAATCGTGTCGTGCATCATACGTCCCGCGGTCGTAATCGTGACCGTGTCGTGTTTGGTCGCGCGTTCACGCGTGAAGAACGACAGACTCAGGCCGGCCTGCGCCCCGAGATTGACACCAGTGGCGCGCGCATACGGCTTGGTGTTTTTGTTGGCGGGCGTGATGTATGTGCCCGTACCTTCGATCCGTGCGGACAGACGGTCGTTGAGGAGGAAGCGAAGGCCAACGAGACCCGATGGGCCACCACCGCGGGGCGCAACAACACGTACGCGACCGTACGAGTCATACGAGTATCCGCCGCCGATGAGCAGCTTTACGCGATCAGACAGTGGCGCATTGTACGTGAGACGGTACGACCACAACGCGTCGGAGACCTTGTTGAGCGTGTCATAGCCAATGTTTCCCGTACGCGGCCTGCTGACATCTACATCGGCATAACTGAGCTCCATTTCTGCGAGCCAGTTTTTCCAAACGTAGATACCAGCGCGTCCGCCGCCGCCAGCGGCGGATTTAAGCTGAAGCGTATCGGCAAACTTTGTGAAGCGGCCAAAGCCACCCACTTCAATCGCACCCTGCCGTTGTGCAAACGCCGAAGCGGGTAGAGCGAGTGCGAGCGACGCGCTGAAAACAAACTTTGTCAGGGTACGCATAAACCTCTCGAATAGGTGATCTGATGATGAACGGTCGAAGCGGAAATCGTTGACGCTGCCCGTCACACCGTGACGTTTCGACCTAGTAGTTTTGCACGATAGTGAACATATGCTGCCGCGTTATCAGAGCAAGAGCGCTGCGTATCACACAGTTGCTGCCCGTTGGTCCCCCGAAACGTGTTGACACCTACTTCCGAGACCATGCACGCACTCCGCGACAGACGATCCGTTTTACCTATTCGCCACAGTTTCACGCAGCCAGTGGGCTGCAGATTGCGGCTGTTGCGGCTGGATACGTCGCTGTTACTACCGGCAAAGCTCAGTGTAAGGCAAGAAACCGGCCACATGAGTAACGCGGGTTCCCAGTGAATCCACCAGCTGGTGTGGATGCCCGTCGGGGGCAGCGCCTGGTGCAAATTGGCCTTGTGGTCAATGCGCTTTTGACCGTGCTGAAGCTGGTGGCCGGATTGCTGGGCAATGCGTACGCGCTGGTGGCGGACGCGATTGAGAGCGGGACAGACATGATTGGGTCCCTCGTGGTGTTGAGTGGGCTTCGCATCGCCAGTCGGCATCCCGACGAGCGATATCCCTTTGGTTACGGTCGTGCGGAGCCGCTGGCTGCGGCGACGGTGGCGGCGCTGATGTTGGGAGCGGCGATTGGGATCTCCATAGAAGCGATTTCGGAAATTCGTACCCCGCACCACGCGCCCGCCGCGTGGACCTTGGCTGTGTTGGCGGGCGTGATTGTTGTGAAGGAGGTCATGGCCAAGCGTGTGATGTCGGCGAGTGCGGAGTCGGGCAGTATGGTGGTGAAGGCGGATGCGTGGCATCATCGCGCGGATGCGATTACGTCGGGTGCCGCGTTTGTTGGCATCAGCATTGCGCTTATTGGTGGGCCTGGGTGGGAAGCGGCAGACGATTGGGCCGCGTTGGTGGCTGCGGGCGTGATCTGCGTGAATGGCGGTATGCTGTTACGCACTGCGTTTGCGGACCTGATGGATCGGGCGCCAGAGCCCACGTTGTTGGCAAGTGTGCGTGATGCGGCGCTCGCAACGGCTGGCGTACGCGCGATCGAAAAATTGAAGGTGCGTCGTTCGGGAACCGCACTGTACGTGGACATTCATGTGCAGGCTGATCCTACGCTGTCGCTGCATGACGCGCACATTCTGTCTGGGTGCGTCAAAACTGCTATTCGCCAACGCGTTCCCGCTGCGGTGGGCGTGTTGATTCACATGGAACCGTTCGAACCAACTGGGATATTGTGAGCATCGCACCAGTATTTCTGCACTTGGATCGCGCCGCGAGTGAAGCGCTGCTGCACGCGCATCATGTCGGTAGGCTGGCGTACAGCTTTCGGAATCGGGTAGACATTGAACCAATCCATTACGTGTATCGCGAAGGATGGCTTTATGGTCGTACGCAATACGGAACGAAGGTCAATGTTCTAGCGCATGATCCCTGGGTGGCGTTTGAAATTGACGAAGTAGATGGACTGTTCGATTGGCGCAGCGTAGTAGTGCACGGGCGCATTGAGTTTCCCGACCCGGACGGTTCCCCACTAGAGCGTACACAATATGCGCGTGCCGTTGCCCACTTTCATGAACTGTTGCCAGCTGCGTTTACCGAAACTGATCCTACGCCGTCGCGCGATTTCGTATTTGCAATTTCGGTACAAGAACTGACGGGCCGCGCCGCGCAGTCAGTACCAATTGGTCCGTCGCGCGCATGAGCGACGAGACGATCGACGCTGGTCGTGCAGATGTGGCGCATGGATCGGGGCTCAAGCACCTGCGTCTCTCGCGCGTTCGTCGCGACGAAAAAATTAAGCTCGGCTCAGGTGCCGCGTGCGTTGCACACGCGCCGTCGCATGACGTGTTATTGGCGGCAACAGCGACGCTGCTGATGAAACTCACTGCGTTGCAGGACACCTTCCACGCAGATGGTCGGCGCGCGTTGCTGCTGGTCTTGCAAGGTCGTGATGCATCGGGCAAAGATGGTGTTATTCGAACGGTGTATGGCGCTTTTAATCCCACGGGGGTAACGGTGGCGAGTTTTGGACCGCCAACGAAACTGGAATTAGAACACGACTTTTTGTGGCGTGTCCATCAGTTGGTGCCCAAACTCGGAATGATTGGTGTGTTTAATCGCTCGCATTACGAGGACGTGCTGGCGGTGCGTGTGCGCGAACTGGCGCCCGAGTCAGTTTGGCGACCGCGATACGACCAGATCAATGCGTTTGAAAAGTTATTGCACGAGCAGGGCGTGATTGTGCGCAAATGCATGCTGCACGTTTCGCGTGACGAACAGCGTGATCGTTTAAATGAACGTATGGATGATCCGCGGAAAAACTGGAAATTTCGAGTGGACGATCTCGAGGACCGGGCACGGTGGGATCCGTACACCGCGGCATATCGGGAGGCGTTGGAACGATGCAGCACGAAGTGGGCACCGTGGTGAGTGGTGCCGTCCGACGATAAAGTGGTGCGCAACTATTTGATTGCGCGGATGTTGGTGGAAACACTGGAGGCGGCAGATTCGCAGTATCCGGAAATGGATCCGCTCGTGAAGGAGCAGGCGCGAGGGTTTGCGTAGCTGTCGGCGTCGGACTACGTTCCCTGCTCGGTTCCGTGCGGTAACGGTGATAACGGAACGGGACGTAGCGCAGTCCGGTAGCGCACCTGAATGGGGTTCAGGGGGTCGCGGGT
>JANYFO010000474.1 GCA_025362635.1 Gemmatimonadaceae bacterium
ACATATACCGACCCTGCCGCGTTGAGACGCAGCAACACGGGTCCAAGTGCGACCGCAGAAATAAATGCGCCGAGGAGAATCGCTATTTGTTGCGAGCGAGGGGTCGCGCCAATCAGAAAACCGGTTTTCAAATCTTGCGACGTGGAGCCACCGTTTGACGCAGCGATACACACAACGGCGCCGATGGATAGCGCGGTCACATAGTAGTTGCTACCGGTCCATCCGAGAATGACGAACGCCAAACACGTCAGTAGGAGGGTTGCAACCGTCATGCCAGAAATCGGATTCGACGACGAGCCAATTTCACCCGTGAGCCGCGATGAAACGGTGACAAACAGAAATCCAAAAATCACGATAAGCAATGCGGCCGCGAGACGCGTACCGATGCCGGTGCCACCGACATACAACGGACTCGCTGCAGCAAGCGCAACAACGAGGCCGAGAATGCCAAGCAGTACGACTTTCATCGAGAGGTCGCGATCGGTGCGCACCGTTTCGCGCACGTTAGCTGTTGTTGAACTGGACACGTCGCGCAGGCCTTCGCGCAGTCCGTGCCATATGACCGGCAGTGAGCGAAATACACTGATGATGCCACCGGCAGCGACGGCGCCTGCGCCGATGTACAGCACATAGGCGTTGCGAATCGCACCGGGGCTCATGTCTTTTATTAAGGCACGCGTTTCCGGAGCAAGTGGTGTTGTGAGTGCTGCACCGAAGTACGCGATCATCGGAATGAGCACGAGATACGCGAGTACACCGCCGGCAAACATGATGGACGCGACGCGCGGTCCGATGATGTAGCCAACGCCTAACAATTCTGGCGATACCTCCGTGGATATGGAGGCCGACGCGAATGGCGCACCAAAAACTTTTTCCGGCACATCCTTCCACATGCGAAATGCTGACATTGCCGTTTTGTACACGAGGCCGATGCCGAAACCAGTGAAGATCGTCCGCGCGCTCGTGCCCGCACCACCCATCGCCTCTTGTTCACGTCGTGCGCTGTCGCTTGCCGCCGCACGCGATTCAGCGTTTGCGCCAGCTTTCAGTACTTCAGCGCATGCCGTGCCTTCGGGATACTTGAGAATGCCGTGTTGCGCGACGATCAGTGCACGTCGGAGTGGAATCATCATCAAAATGCCGAGCAAGCCGCCGAGTACGGCGACAAGTATGACGCGGGCAATTTCGAGATCGAAACCGAGTATCAGAATGGCGGGCATCGTGACACCGATGCCGAATGCAATGGACTCACCAGCTGAACCCGCCGTTTGAACAATGTTGTGTTCGAGAATTGTTGCGTCGCGGATACCGAAGCGCGAAAACAATCGAAACAACGTGATGGAAATAACGGCTACGGGAATAGACGCACTGACCGTCAATCCAACTTTCAGCACCAAATACAGCGATGAGGCACCGAAGATGAGACCGAGCAGCGATCCGATGATCAGCGGGATCGGCGTGAGTTCACGCAGACGGGTGCTTGGAGCGATGTAGGACAATCGAATCTCGGCGGTGGGTGAGAGCGGCTCGCAGAAGTTCGGCGCACGGCAAGCGACGCGCTAGGGCAAGTTCAATTTCAACGCACGTTCTTATCAGAATTTCTTGTCCGCTTCAATGCTCTCAATTTCAGGTGCGTGTGAAGAATTGGCGCTAATAATGTTTAAGTGGAGCTGCAGTGGATTGTGCCACGCCGTAGTCGTGCACGGTCAGCTATTTCTCGTTGCTTGACGTACTGTCTCGCTCGTGCTGCGATAGCTCGTCCAGCGAAAGTATCCGTTGCGCCATCCAATCGCTGAGTCGCTCGGACGACCTTGCTCGCGCTGGTGTGTCATCGCGCAACACGCGTTCTGCAAAATCCCGTACGATTGCGGCCTTCGCGATGTGCCAAAGCGCAACGGCCGCAGTCCGCGATCCGAGTGGCTCGCGTGTCGGTACGCCCAGTTCGCGCACCACGCTCCGCAAATACGACGACAATTGCACCTCCGACACATGCGCATCCACCATACCAAACACGATGGTTGCCTGCTGATCAAGCCACTCGCCGTCGCTCGCGTCAAAGCGCTCGAAGAAGTGCGCGAGCGCCTTCCGTAGCTGCGGCAGGGCGGATTCGCCGCGATCAATCCAATTATTTGCCTGTTTGTTGATAATCGATTTCTGCATAGCGGCGCCAGCTAAAGGTTCGTAGAGGATGAACTTTACAAGATACGGGTTTCACCTGTGGAGGGACTGTAGGCCGAATCTGATCCAATTCGTGTGATTCGCGGCCTGCAGTTGCTGTTTCGCAACGCTCCGCGACACACTTCATCGCATTCCGCGCGCCTCAAACACATAACTCTCATTGTCGCGCCGCGGTATGCTTGAGTCATCACGCCGTCCGCGTGGTGACTTCCTGCTCGAGCAACAAGCTAGGGCGCGGCGCTGCGAAGGTTGGCAGCAATTCTCTCCGCGCACCCATCGTTAAATTGACGCGTTCGCTCTGCACTGGCAGCTAATTGAGGAGATTCTATGCGGTGCATTACTTGTACCATGCACCCAAATACTCTCGGCGGAACTGCTCATGCTGCATTGTAATCGCGGGTGGACCTAGTTCATAGGTGGTGCCGCTTGTACACCAACTGATATGATCTGCTGCGTCGAGCAACGTGGGTACTTCGTGTCCGGTGACCAGCACCGCCACTCCGGCTGCGGCTAGCGCGCGGAACGTTGACGTGAGCTTCGCCGCATCGTGCGGTGCCAGTCCGCGATATGGTTCATCCGCCAATAGGCACATCGGTCGCCTGACAATTACGGCCGCCAGCTCTGCGCGTCGCCGCTCTCCCCCAGATAGCGCGTCGGGTCGCTGATCGAGGTGCGACTGAATGTCGAGTTGCGCAGCCGCCGCATCAACAGCACCGCCGTTGTATTGGCGTCGAAACATTTCCAACTGTTGACGCACCGTAAATGCTGGCGACAGAAGATCTGCGTCCGGAAGATAAAACAATCCCAATGCGGCGAGGCGGGGGAATCGCGCCGAGAGGAATGAGTGTTCGCCGAAATGCACCGCTCCACCGTCTGGCGACACACGACCTGCGGCAATCTTGAGCAATGTGGACTTGCCGACCCCGTTGCGTCCAAACACGACGCGCACTTCACCCGACACCGCGCGTAAGGAAGCCGACGACAACACGCGACGACCCGCGAACGATTTCGCGACGCACTCAACGCGGAGAATCGGCGTCACGCGACGAGGACCACGATCGCGTACACGAGTAGTTCACCGAAAAGCGGCGGTCCAAGTGACAGCGCACTGATAGCGAGCCAACCGATACCAAGGTTACCGAGTAAGTCGAATTCATTGCGTCGATAAATTTCCACGAGACTGACCATCGCGCTGCATATTGCGATGGCGCATAGAGTGATCGGCGCGTGGTGTAACGGGTCAGTCCAACCAAAGAAAAACACCGCGCTGATGACGAGGCGCACCAGCACCCAGAGTTGAAAATTGCGAACGGCATAAGCGGAGACGATCAAGCGGTTGGGAAGCATTTGATTTTCCGGTACCCCACGCTGGGCAGCGAGTGCCAACGTCTTGTCGCTGCGAACTACCGTTAGTCGCCTTCTCATGAAGCCACTTGCCATCGCTCGCGTTGACGCGCTTGAACACGTGCGCGAGCGCCTGCCGTACATGCTGGAGCGTGGATTTGCCGCGGTCAATTTACGCGAATCACGCGAATCTACTCCGCACGCGAGCGGGTTGGATGGCGATGTTGCCGACATCGCATTTTTCAATAAATAAAAGAGTGCAGCGACACCCACCAGAAATAAAAACGGCGACCCGCATATCGCGGATCGCCGTTTCTTCACGCAGCACACGAACGTTTATCGCACCGTGCGATTCGCCTTATTCGCATTGCTGATTTGTAAGTCGAATCCTTCAGGCGTGGTAGTGTGGTAACTCTTGTACAACGCCGCCGCATCATGAATGTCGCCTTTGCCACCAGTATCCGCGCGCCCGGTCAGGCCGCGCTTGTCGAGCTCCGCTTTGACCTTGTCCGTGTCCCACGGCGCAAACCCAAATGACACGTGATCCATCGCAGCGCGACGCGTTGGCGCAGGTGCGCCAAGCGCCAAGGCTGCCGGATTGCCGCCGCGAATGATGATGTTCCCTACGTCACCGATCTGCACTTCGTTCTGGCTCCCTTCATCACCCGTGGCCTTCCATCCGAGTAATGCGGTGTAGAAGGCGGTGGATTCTTTGTAGTTCGTCACACCGAACGAGATGTGGTCGAGCCACATGGTTTTCCAATCAGTTGGTTCGAACGGTGCTGCCGTTGGAAGCTTTGCGGTTGCTGGCGTAGACTTTCGAATCTTGAGATTCGCGCCGTTGCTGATTTGCACGTCAAAGCCGTCTGGATCTTTCACATGAAAGCTCTCGAAGCCTTTGCCATCGTTGTCGGCCACAGGATGCAAGCCGCGCTTGATGAGCTCCGCTTCCACTTTTTTTGTGTCCCATGGCGCGATGACCCAACAAAATGAATCCCAAACGGCACGACGCGGGGCGCGCGCACCACCACGTCCGGCGCGTCCAGCGGCACTATCAGCAGCCGTCGGTGGTGGTGGTGGCGGTGGTGGTGGTGGCGCGACAAATCCGCCGCGAATCTCCACGCTGCCGATGTCACCAATATCGAGCACGGCCTTCGTGCCGTCATCACTGCGAACTTTCCAGTTCATCAGCGTGGCGTAATATGCCGCTTCCTTTTTGTAGTCTGTGACCTGCATGGAAAAGTGATCGAGTGCGACCGTCTTCCATCCGGTCGGTGCGAACGGTGGTGGTGCCGGTGTCGTGTCGCACGCTGCGCTGTTCACACGCGCTCCACCGCAACGGCCCTGTGCGGACGCGACGGTGACAGGCGCCATTAGGAGGGCGACGCCGAGCGCTGGCAACAGGCGGCGATGGGTGTAGATACGATCGCGTAAGCCACTGAACAACAGCGCAACTGGGAGGTCCATGGGTTTGTCCATCAGCGGTATACTTGGAAAAAGCCGGAGAGTCAGAAGTGCGGGAGGATGCGCGAGAGTATGTCGGCGAACGCCGAGTGTGGCAAGGAGAAGGGACGAGGTGCGCGCGCTGTCGGTAGTCCGCAGGTCATGGTAAAATTGGTCACTGTCAGATCGCTGTAAAATTCCCCACGAGAAGCCGCATGAACGACACCTATCGCAAGACCACTGGGTCGCAACTAACGCCGTTTTTGCGACCGTCACTCCTGATCACTTTATTGCTGGCCGTGGCTGTTGCCTCACAGAGTGCGCAGGCGCAAAACGAAGCGGCGTTGCGTGCAGCGCTTGAGGGTCGGATGCTCACCGTGAAGGTGGACATGCCGGGCACGAGCAAAGGCATTGACGTATTTCCTGAAGAAGCCATGCCGGTAGATTGGCGCGAAGTCGCACAGCGGTTGAAAGACAATGGCACCTCGTTGAAGATTGGCCAAACAAGCATGATCACGAAAGTTGTCGTGAAGAAGGGCTCGCATATTGAAGTGCAGCTCGGTGGTGGTGGGTACGGTACGTTCGGTGACAACACCGGTTCCTCCGTTTCGGCGAATGAGGAGGGGGAGAGCAAACGCGAGCGCACCCTCCGCGACTCTATAAAGGCCACACCGAACGGCGACAAGAAAAAGCAGCTCGAAAAAGATTTGTCGAGTGCGCGCGGCGAACGCGAGCGCGAGAATTCGCGTACACGGGCGGCGGCCGAACAGGCTAGTGCGGCGCTACAGGCCAATCTTCGCGTCAAGCGTGTGGAAGGTGGGAGCCGATTTAACGTGCGCTTCCGCCATGGCATGCCGACCGATGCGTTGACGGCGGACGGGATAGAGCGCGCATTAGCGCAACTGGCGAGTTTTGCCGGAGACGCCAGGCTGACGGGTGCCGCCTTGCCGTCGAACATCCCGAGCGGAAATAGCAACGCCTTGCTTACGGTAAAGAAAGGGCTTTCGATCGCCGATGTTGAAATACTTTTTGGACCGGCGAATACGGCTGCGGAGTCGAAAGAAGGATCACTCACACTGATGAAGCGCACCTATGCGTACGATGGTAAAAAGCTTGTAATGTCGTTTGTGAATAATGTGCCTATCGATTACGTAATCGTCCCGCAGTAGCGCTCGCCCAGCACCGACTGCACCACGGTCGAGTCTGTCGTGCACTGCTTGGCATGCGACGTGCGATGATTATGTGCCGTTCGCCATGTAACTGTGCCGCTCACTCCAAGTGCTCTCGTGCCAACCAAAATTGCAGGTTTGATCGCGATATGACCGTTCTGCAACACGGGGCGGAGTTTGTGCCGCTCGAGGCGGTGCTGCGCACGGAGGAGCTACATCGACGTCCGCTTCGTGAACCCGACTACTACACCGAAAATTGCGCGCTTCTTGCACTCTCACACGCGCTCGTACAGTCGCCACAGTCCATTCTGCAGGTGTTGACCGAAAAAATCGTGGAGCTGTTGGGCGCTGATTC
>JANYFO010000034.1 GCA_025362635.1 Gemmatimonadaceae bacterium
TGTCGATCACAATCACGTGCATGCTTGTCGCTGCGCAAACGCAAATATGTCGGATGCCGGAGCACGCCATCCGGCGTCCACTCACGAAAACGTACCTCACACACATACACCGGGTTCACCCACGTAGTGAACGCCGTCTCGGGAATAGCACTGCCCGACAATGGCGCGACGCCAAGTGCAGTGACGGGGCCCTCGCACGGTGCATCGACCCGTGTGATGGCATCGAGCATCATTTTCAATTCACCAAGCTGCGCATCAGTAAACCCCGTCCCCACTCGGCCCGCATAGACAAGCGTTCCGTTCACCATATCAGCAAGCAACAACGCGCCGATATGCGAACGGCTGCCCTTGGGCGCCGTGTATCCCACGATAACAAAATCGCCCGTGCGATCGGTTTTGAATTTGAGCCACGCGTCGCTGCGACCACCGCGATACCGGCTATCAGCGCGCTTTGCAATCATTCCTTCAAGACCCATCGCAGCAACCTGCGTGAGAAAACGTTCGCCCTCACGTTCAACATGATCAAGCGTGCGTAACGGACCAAGTTTTGGCAGATGCTCAAGCAACAACGCTTTGCGTTGCGACAACGGCAGCGTGCGTAAATCAAAATCCTCAAACGCCAGCACATCAAATACGTAAAACGTTGCCGGTAGCTCAACGGCCGCACGCTGTATTTCAATTGATGACGACAAACGACCACGCCGTTGCAACATCGAAAAACTTGGCTTGCCTTCCGCATCGAGTACCACCACTTCACCGTCCACAATGCAATCAGTGAATGGCAGTGCTTTCACAGCGCGCGCAATTTCTGGAAAGACCGTTGTGTAATCATTGCCGTTGCGTGTCAGCAGCAATGCTTCACCGCGCGACTTACTCGCGATCAGTCGGTAGCCGTCAAGTTTTAGTTCAAACAGCCACCCATCACGCGTAAACGGCGTGTCACTTGGCTCCGCCAACATCGCGTCCACCGTGCGCGGATCAACCTTCACACGCGGTGCCAACGTCTCTTCAAGCGCAATGCGCAACGCACCGGCCGGCGTGCGACCTTCCTTCACATCCTCCACCGTCAGACCCGAAAGTACCGACTCTTCGGGAAACTGATCACCAGGTTGCCGCACCCACTCGTCGCGCTCCTTGATCAGCAGCCAGTCGCGATCACTCGTTTTGATTTTGACCAGCGTCCATTTGCCCCGCAGCTTGTACCCGCGCAATTCGAACAGCAGTTTTCCTTTGGCGAGTCCCTCACGCCAATCCTCAAGCGGCACCCACTCGCCACGGTCCCACACAATGATGCCGCCCGCCCCGTAGTTACCGCTCGGTATGATGCCCTCAAATTCGCCGTACTCGATGGGATGGTCTTCCACCTTCACCGCAAGCCGCTTGTCGTTCGTATCAAGCGACGGTCCCTTGGGCACCGCCCACGAACGCAGCACACCATCCATTTCCATGCGCAAATCAAAGTGCAATTGACGCGCAGCGTGCTTGTGCACAACGAAGAGTCGGCCGAGGACGTTGGAGATGCGGCCAACGGGCTCGGGTGATGTGTCGGATGACCGCTTCGCGCGATACGCCGCCAGCGTGTCCGGCATCACTTCACCCAGCGGTTGATTCTCGTCGGTCCCGTCGGTCATAGTTTATTCGAGCGGTTCACGCGTTCCATCCTGTCTCCGGTGCGACCATGGCAGCCAGATCCATCGCCAACGCGACGATTTCTTTCGGTCTCGTTTCCGTCCCCGTCAATTTGTACTCCTCGGCAGAGTCCAAGGCGAGCGTCTCGTTCAACATGCTGCACAAGAAATGCGGCTCGCGCTTGAAACAGCAATACATCTGCACGAAAGACCAGGAAATCGTCACGCGCGACGAAACAGTGAAGGGATATGAGTTTGCGAAAGATCAGTATGTGATTTTGTCTGCGGAAGAACTCAAGGCACTCGACGAGAAAGCCACGGGTGCAATCGACATTCTCGAGTTCGTGCCATTGGCCAAAGTAGAGCGCGTCTACCTTGAGAAAGTGTACTACCTCGGCCCCGATAAGGGCGGCGATCGCGCGTACCGACTACTGGCCGCCGCACTTGAAGAGACGGGACTCGCGGCGCTTGGTCAATATGCTGCGCGCGGTTCGCAATACCTCGTGTTACTGCGCCCTTCAAATGGGGTGATCGTGATGGAGCAGTTGCACTACGCTGACGAAATACGCGCCACTACCGAAGTCACCATTCCCGCTGGCGACATCAAGCCGATGGAACTCGCGATGGCGAAACAGCTCATTGCGCAGACGGCGAGCGAAACGTTTGATCCGGAAAAGTACAAGGACACCGTGCGCGAACGCGTGATGGAGACCATTCAACGGAAGGTGGACGGACAAGACATCACCTCCGACGCGAAGCCCGAAGGTGCAACAAAAATTCTCGACCTTATGGAAGCGCTGAAGGCCAGCCTCGCTGCGCCAGCGGCCGATACAGAGGCGTCTAAGCGCAAGCGGAAAGCGTCGTGAAACTGCTCGCTGGCACAAGTGGTTACGCATTTAAAGAATGGAAAGGCACGTTCTATCCCGACGACCTCCACGATGACGCGATGCTCGGCCACTATGCATCGAAGTTCGCGACGGTCGAGATCAACAATTCGTTTTATCGACTGCCGAAGGAACACGTGCTGCTTGAGTGGGCAACACAGGTGCCCGACGCATTCACGTTCTCGATTAAAGCCAGTCAGCGCATTACGCATTATGCGCGACTCAAGCCTGAGTGTGCGAGCGCGCTCGAGTTTCTGTTGAAGAACACCTTGTCACTTGGCGCGAAGCTCGGTCCAATACTGTTTCAACTGCCGCCTAATTTGAAGAAAGATATTGACCGGTTGCGTGTGTTTTTGGAGATGCTGCCCGCAGACCGTCGCTACACAATTGAATTTCGACACGAAACGTGGTTTACCGACGATGTGTTTGATGCATTGCGCGCGCGCGATATTCCGCTGTGCATCATTGATCAACCGGAGTTTGCATCACCGATCGTGGCCACAGCAACGTGGGGATACGTGCGGCTGCATCGGTTTGATTATGACGCAACGGCGTTGAAAATGTGGGCGAAGCGCATTGGTGAGCAGCCGTGGAGTGAGGCGTTTGTGTACTTCAAGCATGATGAAGGAGCGGGCTCCGGGCCGCCGGCCGTAGAAGGATTCGTGAAGGCGTTCGGGCAGTAGCCCGATATGTTTGACATACGGTATGTCATTGACATATATTTGACATATGATACGAACAACGGTGCGCCTTCCCGATGATTTGTTGGAAACCGCCAAGGAACGGGCGCGACTTACTGGACGCAGTTTGACTCAGCTGCTTGAGGATGCCGTTCGCGCTGAGTTTTCGCATTCGCCGCCGAGTGCGCGTGTTGCTGAGCGTTCTCCATTGTATCGAGTTCATGGTGATCAAGCGGTGCTTCCGCGGACAAACTCTGAACGGGCGGAGTCGATCGCGTCGCATCGAGCACAAATCGCGGCACAAATCGCGGAGCTGCAAATGTTTTTACGTGAACAGCCTGATCGTGATTTTCGCTCTGCAGATGAGATCATCGGCTACGACGCATACGGTCTACCAAGGTAAGCGTTCGTGATTGTCGATACCTCTGCATTAATCGCAATTCTGTTTGGCGAACCGGAAGCCGCGGCTCTGATTAACGCCATCATAGCAGCGCCGGTGCGGTTGGTGGCCGCCCCAACGCTTGTCGAAGCAAGCGCAGTTCTGTTCGCCCGCAAAGGTCCGAGCGGAGACGTGGCGTTAGACGCGCTGCTCCAACGGCTGTCGATTGTCACTGTGGTGATGAATGCGGATGCGGCCGCATCGGCGCGCGGTGCGTTTCGGCGATTCGGAAAAGGTGTCGGCAAACCGGGAGTACTGAATTACGGCGACTGCCTGTCGTACGGCGTGGCCATGACGTCAGGGTATCCACTGTTGTTCAAAGGCAATGATTTTTCGCAAACGGACGTCGAGGTGGCCGCGTACTAAATCTGTAAGGTTGACCATCATGACCATTCATGACCATATTATGACCATGATAAGAAAGAAAGAGAAATCCGTTCGTGTCGCTGAACTCAAGGCGCGCCTCAGCGAGTTTCTGCGTATCGTGCGCGCAGGGCACACGGTCACAGTGTGTGATCGCGACACTCCCGTTGCGCGCCTCATACCGTACGACGTCGACGATGAAGCGCTGCGCGTTCGCAAACCACTACACGGCTTGCGTGATGTGGTGTTACCGCCACCACTTGGTCGACACATTGACAGTCTCGCAGCACTGCTTGAGGAGCGGCAGAGCGGGCGATGATCGCGTATCTCGACGCCTCGATCATACTCCGTCTCGTGTTGGGTGAGCCGCACCAACTTGCGGAATGGCCGACGGTGTCGCAGGCTGTCGCCAGTGCACTGACGGAAGTCGAATGTCTGCGCACGCTGGACCGGCTTGAACGTCAGGGGTTGCTGACGATCAACGATTTGGCGGTGCGTCGGGCAGGCGTGTACCGCTTGCTCGAGGCGGTGGAAATCGTCGACGTGTCGCGGTCGGTGCTGCAACGTGCATCAGAATCATTTGCTACGCCACTCGGTACGCTGGACGCCATTCACCTCGCGACCGCGCTCGCGTGGCGATCGCAGGGTCAACGCGCCCTCGTGATGGCGACGCACGACAAAGCACTCGGCACCGCATCACGCGCGCTCGGCCTTGAAGTAATTGGCGTAGCTCCTCACGCCTGATACGCGACTGCCCCACCAACCACCGTGCGCACAATCTGAATATCCTTGATCTTGTCCTGTGCAACGGTATGTGGGTCATCTGCCAAGACGACAAAATCCGCCAGCTTTCCTTCGGTGATCGATCCTTTCAGCAATTCTTCGTGTGACGCGTACGCGCCGTTCAAGGTGTTCACCTTAAGCGCCTCGTCCACACTGATGCGTTGATTGGCACCCCAGGTTGTACCGTCCCATCCAGTGCGCGTCACCATGCCCTGCATGCCCATCAATGGCGCAAATGGTCCTGGACTAAAATCGGAACCCGCTGCCACTGAGACGCCCGCATCCAGCAGCGTGCGATACGCCATGCAGCGCTTCATCATCTCGGCACCGTAAAACGGAAATTTGTCGGTGTTGTAGTACGCATACGTCGTGAACATGGCCGGCACAGCACCGACAGCTTTGATGCGTCGCACGAGGTCGTCATTGATCAAAGTGCAATGCGTGATCTTGGGACGTGCGTCCGCGCGAGGTGCAAGTTTTTGCGCACGTTCGAAGGCCGTGAGATACATGTCGATGGCCACATCGCCGTTCGCGTGAACATTGACTTGAATGCCCGCGCGATGCACGCGTTCCACCCACGCGTTGAGATCGTCCTGCGTTTCCGTCACGTTGCCTTTATACGGCGGCTGCACGTTAGGGTACGGTGTACTCAGTGCCATCGTTCGTTCGGAAAACGAACCGTCAGCAGTGTGCTCGGACGTCGCGCCAAGCTTGATCCATTCATCACCAAAGCCCGACTTGATGCCGCCGGTGATCATCGATTCCAACATGCGACCGCTGGCCTCGTAACTGACGCGATGCCGCAGGTCGCCGCGCGCACGCACATCCTGCAGTGCAGCAAAATCGCCGCCTTCGTGATGCACGCTGGTGAGACCGTAGCGCACAAACTGCTTCGAAATATGAGCAAGTCCGTCGCGCTCACGTTGCGCACGCTGTTCTGCCGTGAATGAGGGTCGTCGCCCAGCACTGTTGATCACGCCTCGCGCATTGTCAGTGACGCGCCCGTTTAGGTCGCCATTTGCGTCGCGGTCGAACGTGCCGCCGAGCGGATTTGGTGTGTCTTTCGTGATATGTGCGAGTTCGAGCGCCTTGCTGTTGTAAAAAGACGTGTGCCCACCCCGATGCTGCACCAGCACCGGATGTTCGGTCGAGACCAAATCCAGATCGTGCCGATTCAGCAGTCGCTTGTCCTTGAGCTTCGTGTCATCATGGAAATAGCCTTCAACCCACGTGCCTGGTGGCGTCTCTCGCGCTTTCATTTGAAGTTTTTCGACGATGCTCGCAATCGTGACAAATTCGACCTCAAATGGATTGCCTACCAACACTTCGTACAGCAGCGTGGTCCCACCAGCGTGATTGTGGCAGTCAACAAATCCTGGCACGATCGTCATCTGCTTCGCGTCAAATGTCTGCGTACCTTTGCCGATCAGACCTTTGATGTCGACGGTACGTCCGCAGGCAATGAAGCGTCCACCTTTGATCGCGAACGCTTCAACGCGCGGTGTCGCTGCATCGACGGTGTAAACCTTGGCGTTATACACCACGAGATCAGCGTCCGGAGTGCGCGCAGAGGCCGCCGCGAAGCTGTTTGCTTGAGCACCGCGAAGCCACGATGGCGTAAGCACGCCGGCCACACCAGCGGCCGAAAGTCCCATGAAGTTGCGGCGACTTCGATGATCGGTCATTACTCCTCCGGATATCGCTGTGTGTACGTGCGCCGCCAGTGTTCGAAAATCAACACCATGCTGAGCGTGTCGAGCTTGCAGTACTGCAGCAACAATGATCGCCACTTTGCCTTTGCTTCGACGTCTGTTTTCTCGACGCCGTACATCATCGCTTCGTAGGCACGCATTGCGCCAGTCCCTTCGCGTACATCCTGCACCACGCCGGCAATTTCCAGTGCAGGTAACGCATGATACGGGTCGACGAGCGACGACACCGACACCGATGCATCGGTCCACGTCGCATACTGGTCACGCATTGCGTCGTCCGATTTCCAGAGCGCGTCCAGCACCACTTTCACTGACGTGCGACCACCCATGCCCGGATGATAGAAGTCGTTGACGGCACAGTTGTGCAAATCGAAAATTCGACCCTTCAATCCGTCCACCCACTCGATGAGTGTCGCGTCGCGATCCATAAAATGCTCGTGCTCAGTTTTCAATTCGTTCATTCGTCCTTGCTCGTACGGCGACCACGTCAAAACACAATCGCTGTCGCCAATCACCGCGCGTAGCGATTGCCAGAACGCCATGTTCGGCCACGCGTGCTCAATATTCAACCACTCCGTATGCCTCGGCGTCGCGCCCAGCGCATCAACCGTGTGGCAGCTCCACTGAAATGCAACTTGTCCGTACGGACGCATCTTCGCGTGATACGGCAGCGCCAATCGCGACACTTCGAAATCGATGAAGTGCATCGGATACGTGAGGCCTTGAAGCTTGTCGCGCAGTGTTGCACTCACCCACGTCGTACCCGCTCGCGAATGTCGGAGTTGTCGCAATTGTCGTTCAGCCACTGGTCCGACGGATCCATCTTTCTTGGAGAGCCGAGCCTCGGGAATGTCGAACAGCGATGCCTTGCCTTCGCGTGCAAGCGCTGTCACGATCGACGTACCATCAGTGTCGCTGACACTACTTACTCTGAACAGGCCGAGCGCGTGCGGTGCGACGGCGGCCAGCGTGCCCCAGCATTGAGCAAACCCGCTCTCGGCGATTGGCTCCGTGCGAAATTCGCAATCGCCGCAGTGCGGGCCCAGTGGTGGTGTAAGTGTGGCAAATGGCGCGTCGAGTTGCGTTTCAAATAGCGTCGCAGCAGTGTCGACTGTTTCGCGTAGCGACGCGACTTCTGCGGAGGCGTCAACTTCTGTAAGCAGATCAAGTTTCTGTAACTCGTCGTCGCTCCCTAAGAAGTCTGCCGACAGCAAGCGCGTTGAGCCGTCCGCGTGCTCGTGTCGCACCAATGCAAACAGGCTGGGCAGATTGTCGAGCGCGGAGCGTTTGCTTTTGTCGACGAGCAGGAGAAATGGTTGTACCGTCACGCCAGGTAGAGCACGTTCGATCACCAACACTTGATACGTGAGGTCTTCAAACTTTGGGATCCACGGCGAAAGGATCGCATTGCCTTTCACTTTTGATCGAAACACGCCAGCACCGCCGCTCTGCAAACTCGAGGCATGTTCTGCGCCGTCAAACGACTTCGCCTTCACCTCGATCAATCGCACAATGTTGCCGCGCTTCTCGATAATGTCTGTGCGTACAAGACGTCGCCCTGCCAGAAACGTGGCTTGGTACAACGTGATGTTGTCTTCGCGCAATAGTTCGAGTGTGCGTGCGGCGTCGGCCGTTGCGTTCCCGCTCGATTCAAGCATTGTGCCGCCCGCGTACATCGCGCGAGCGAGCGCTTCCACCATGTATCCGCCGTCGGCCAGCAACTGTAGATACGGATTAAAAGCGCGGTTGTCCGGAAGGCCGTTTTCGCGCCAGTGCAGTTTTAGTGCGCAACTGCGCGCGAGTTGAAAGTCAGACTTGGAAAGTGTGCGTTGGAGCAGCATTGGCATGGGTGCTTAAGAGTCGTCGCTGCAACTGCGATTGTGTCTGGGGAGCAACGGCAACTACATCCGCCAGTTATTCGTTGTTTTCGTGCGTATCCGTGTCCGCTGTTACACTTGTGCTACCCGCTCACGTATGCGCCACGAAAGTCACCGATGGTACTCGCCAGCCAGTGTCGCGTTGCGTCGCTGATTTCTGCCATCACCATCGCGTCCGTTCGTCCCGACCGCTTGAGCACGTGAAAGCTGTGGTCGGCGCCGTTCACCCAATGCATTGTGAATGGCGCTGTCACCGTCGTGAGCGCGCGCTCCATCAATGCTGGTGTACACAGTGCATCGCGAGTGCCATTGAAACAGAGCACCGGCATGTGCATTCGCGAAAAATGTGCGTCGCGTAACTTCTCTGGTTGCCCGGCCGGATGCAGTGGATACGCCAGCAACAGCAATCCGTCCGCACCGAATCCGTCAGCAGCGAGCATTGATGCGGCGCGGCCACCCATTGATCGTCCGCCAATATATAGGCGAGTCGGCGCGAGCACGGTCCGCACATACTCAACTACGGCGGACGTGGTCTCCATCAAGCGCGGCATCGAATCGGGGCGACCAGATTTCTTTTCCGTATATAAAAAATTGAAACGCACCACACCGAGCCCCGCGGCGTGCATCGCGGCGGCCGTCGCGAGCATACCGCGATCGTTCATGTTGCCGCCGGCACCATGCGCGCAAACAAACACCGCGTCGTCGCCGCTCGCGGTTGTTGACGTATACACAGCGCTGACGGTCTCTGCGCCCACTGGTATGTACCACTGCACAGTATTCACAGCGGCGGAGTCGGAATGAGATGCATTTCGTCGAGAAACCGGTGACCGGTCGTAGCTTTCTCTGCGCGTATGTCCGCCGTTGTGAGCACAAGACGATCAATCGTGCGCGTCATACCCACATAAAGCAATCGACGTCCTTCCTCGAGCTCATGCGCAGTCGGACCATTCTTGCTCGATCCACCAGGAAGCTGTTCGTCTTCCACGCCCACGATATACACGCGCGAAAACTCCAATCCCT
>JANYFO010000038.1 GCA_025362635.1 Gemmatimonadaceae bacterium
AAGACCACCGACGCGCTCATCAGCCGTGGCATTGCACCATCGCTGTCCGGCTTGACGAGTCAGTTCGCGAACATCGGCAATATCCAGAACACGGGTATTGAAATGACGTTCAACCAAAAGGTGATCGATCGCAATTCCATCGCGATTGATTTTGCGCTGAGTGCGTCGACCAACAAGAACCGTTTGCTCAAGCTCGGTGACGGCGTGTCGCCGATTGCGACGGGTAATCGTAACACGCAACGCAACTTGCCTGGATATCCGCTGTACGGGTTGTGGGATAAGAACTACACGTATGCCGATGCGAACGGCGATGGCATCATCACGCTCAACGAGATGAAGTTCACGGACACGACCGTGTTCCAAGGCGCGACCTTCCCGCAACGCGAGATGGCCTTCACGCCCTCCATCGAACTGTTCAATCACAAGTTGCGCTTCTCGTCGCAGTTCGATCACAAGTGGAACTTCCTCAAGTTCAACAACACGCTGCGTCACATGTGCATGAACGGTATTTCGTGCCGCGGCCGTTACGACCAGAGTGCGCCTCTTGCAACGCAAGCGGCCGCGTTGGCCACATCGCAGTCGGTATACACGGGCATGTTCGAAGACGGTTCCTTTACGCGGTGGCGTGAAGCGTCGGTCTCGTACGAGTTGCCAACGAAGTGGGCCAATGCGGTGCGTGCGTCGCGTTGGAACGTGGTACTCACGGGCCGAAACCTCGGCGTCTCCACCAAATACAGCGGCGTAGATCCGGAAGCGGCGCAGAGCAACAACGATGCGCGTGGTAACGAGGAATACTTCTCGACTCCACCCCTGCGCTACTTCACGCTGCGCATGAACTTCTCCTTCTGAGGCGCGCGACCACATGAGCTTTTACTCTACGGCCCGCCGAGCGCTTCGCCCGGTCGGCACTCTAGCTGCTGCATTCACGCTAGCCAGTTGCTCCAACGACATTCTCAACGTGGGCACCCCCGATGTGCTCTCCTCCGACGTACTCGGCGGACCGCTCGGGGCGACTACACTACGCAACGGCGCACAGCAGGATTTCGTCGTGGGATTCTCAGGAACGCAAGACGGGTTCCTCGTATCCACTGGCAACATGTCCGACGAAATTCAGACGTCGGATACCTTCGCCGATCGGTATTTCACCGACGGTCGTAAGCAAAACGAAGTGCTCGGCGGTGCGACGAATACCATGTACAACGGGCTGCATTTGGCTCGCACTGGACTCACGGCGGCCATCCAAGCGTGGACGAAAGCAAAGTCCGCCACGAACGTCACGGTGCGGGACTCGTTGAGCGAGATGTATGCGTTGCGTGGCTACACCGAAGACTTCTTTGCTGAGGCGTATTGCTCGGGCGTGCCATTTAGCTCTACCACGCCTGAGGGCACACCGGTTTACGGTATGCCGCTGACCACCGCGCAAATGTTGGCGATATCGAGTGCGTCGTTTGATACCGCCAACTCGCTCGCGACTGGCGTGGCGGTCAAGAGCCTTGCCGCCATCGGTAAGGCGCGTGCACTGCTCAACCTTGGGCAGTTTGCGCAAGCGGCAGCCGCCGTTTCTGGTGTGGCCACCAGCTACAAGTACACGGTGTTTCACTCCATCGCGACGACGCGTCAGCAGAACGGCTTGTTTAACGCTGCGTATCAAGCCAACTCGCGATACACCGTTGGCACGAAGGAAGGCGTCAATGGTCTCGACTACCTGACAACGCCGGCCGATCCGCGTGTACCGTGGTCGCCATCCACGCGCACCGGCTTTAATGCCGACGCGAACCTGCCGTTGGAGCTCAAGTATCCGGCGCAGAACTCCAACGTGGTGCTCGCCGACGGCATCGAAGCGCGTCTCATTGAAGCCGAGGCGCGCCTTCAGGGCGCTGCGCAGGCTGATCGTGATGCCGTGTTCGCCAGCTTGAATGCGTTGCGGGCGACGGGTTTGGCCACAGCGATTTCTCCGCTCGCGGCGTCTCCGCAGACGCAGGACGCGGCTGTTGATATGCTCTTTAAGGAACGCGCGTTTTGGATGTGGCTGACCGGCCATCGCATGGGTGACATGCGTCGTTTGGTTCGTCAGTACAAGCGCGATCAATCGACCGTCTTTCCGGTGGGCGTGATGCCGTTGCGTAGAGGCGAATCGTTCGGAACGGATGTGAACTTTGTCGTGCCGTTCACGGAGCGCAACAATCCGAACTTCACCGGTTGCACCGACCGCAACCCGTAGTCGTTCGCGGTTGTACAGCACAACAAAAGGGCACCCAAGATTGGGTGCCCTTTTGTTGTGTACGACAGTGCGAATGTTCCGGCGGTATCGATTATTGACGAACTTGACGTCCGGTAACTACTCCCTACTCCCCGCCTTCCGCCCCATCTCGACCGCCTTAAATCCTGCATCACCCCAATTGATCACGAACACGCTAAACCCTTGTTTCATGCGCATTTCAATGTCCGCCGTGGTTGCGGGATATCCGCACGGCACCTTGAACTCTTTGCACGCCGCCAAAACTTGCTGAATAGCCTCTTCCCATCCCTTCTCGTCGAGGGTGCGCTTGCCTGCGGCATCTGTGGTGCTGAACACGCCACGTAGTGTTCCCGCGCCCGGAAACAGCACGCCAATACCTTTGACTTGCGCGATTTCACGAATGTGCTTGAGTCCTTCTTTACTCTCGACGATCGTGAAATTCACTAACTCGCCCTTGGGGTTCAGTCCGTAGACATCGGCCTTGTCCTGGTATTCTTTCTTGCTCATTCCCCACCGCGCCGGTGCGTCACCGACGTCGTCCGAGCGCGTGCCACCCTTTGCCTTAAAACGCATCGCCGCAAGGCCAATCTTTACCTCAGCTGCGCTTTCAACGCCGACAAACGTGATGTTGCTGACGCCCAAATTCAGTTGATGACCGATCCGATCGTGAGCTTTCGCCGGATCGGGCGCAATTTCTGGAGTCTTCACAAACAGCGGATGCGTGAGGTGTACGTACGGCGCCTTCGACACATTGCCTGCCGCGAAAATGCCCGTCGCAAACTCTGAAAACACGGGAAGCGCTGCGTCGTAATTGCCTTCCATGCTGCCATCGAACACATAGTCACCCAACGTGTAACCCAGCGCATCTTTGGCGAGCTGCGCGGGCGTCTTCACCGAATCCGCAGGCAACGCCGGCGCACCGCGGCCCGCCCGACGATTACTTGGCGTGTACACACCAAAGACCGGCTTTTTGCCTTCCAGCAAATCAACCACCGGGTTGAAATGACGCTGCGCTTGCGCCACAGCGGCTTGGCTCATCGTTACGGCCGCAGCCGTCAAAATCCAGCGAACACGCACGGTATTTCCTCCACGAAGCGTGATGTACGTCCCACGGGCGGGTGAGTGGGACCAAAGGGCACCAGGTACAACAGCTGGCAATGATCTTGCCCGTACGCAATGAATACGCGCTCCTCGTCACATTCGCTCTTGTGCAGGGTCTCATATTCCAACCTTCTGGTTGCGATCCGCGTTCTTTATATCGAAGTCGCCCGCCTCACTGTTGTTCGCCCTCGCTTCGCCTCCCGCTTGATCGATCCCGCCATGAAAGTATTTCTTGCTGCCGGATCCGGCCTGTTGTTTGTGCTCGCCGGCACGGCCGTGTACAACGGCCCGATTCATATAGAAAGTGCAGTCGCCCGCTTCACG
>JANYFO010000257.1 GCA_025362635.1 Gemmatimonadaceae bacterium
GCCAGCCCAACGACTCGCGCCCGACCGCCAGTTGTACCGGCCATAACATTGCGCGTGTCCACCACAAGCGTGGCATGATCCGCGACGCGCTGGTAGTCGATGCTCTGATGATCGGTAATCACGACAATGGCATCCGCCCACCGGAGCATCTCATCGGATAGCTCTACGCCTTTGCGCACATGCTCTTCTTCGCGAAATTCGTGCACAAAAGGATCGTGGAACTCGACGTGCGCGCCACGATCTTCCAGCAACCGAATAACATCAAGCGCCGGGCTTTCACGTACATCGTTGATGTCACGCTTGTATGCGACGCCAAGCACGAGAATACGGCTGCCCCGCACTGCTTTCCGCACTTCATTAAGTGCATACGACACCTTCTCTACCACGTAATCCGGCATGTGCGAATTGATTTCGCTGGCCAGATCGATAAACCGCGTCTTGTAGTTCAACGTCCGCATCTTCCACGCGAGATAGTGCGGATCAAGGGGGATACAATGGCCACCAATCCCCGGGCCCGGCGTGAATTTCATAAAACCAAACGGCTTTGTTGCCGCGGCGTTGATAACTTCCCAAACATCGACGCCCAACTTATCGCACACAATCGCGATCTCGTTTACCAGGCCAATGTTGACGGCACGGAATGTGTTTTCCAACAGCTTGACCAACTCTGCGGCTTCGGGCGACGATACCGGCACGACCGTGTCAATGCAGCTAGCATAGAGCGCGCACGCGACCTCTACACAATCGGGTGTGATGCCGCCGACGACTTTCGGTGTGTTGCGCGTGTTATACACCGCATTGCCCGGATCTACACGCTCCGGACTAAACGCGACAAAGACGTCCTTGCCAACGATCAGTCCCTGTGCTTCCAGTCGCGGCTGCAACAACTCGCGCGTGGTTCCTGGATAGGTCGTGCTTTCAAGCACGACACACATCCCCGGATGCGCCTGCCGCGCAATCGCATCGGCCGCAGACAATACGAACGCCATGTCCGGATCACGCGTTTTTGACAAGGGCGTGGGAACAGCGATCGACACGGCGTCACACTCTTTCAAGCGCGCTTCAACCGCGGTGGCCACGAAGCTGCCCGCCGACACGGCCGCCAGCACATCGGCGTTCGGCACATCTTGGATGTGCGACTGACCGGACATCAGCAGGTCAACAACGCGCTGACTCACGTCGTAGCCGATCACACGAAATCCTGCGTGTACGAATTCCATGACCAATGGCAAACCGACGTAGCCGAGTCCGACCACGCCGATTACGGCACTTCGATCTTGAATCTTGCTAAGAACGGCCGCCTTCATCGAGGACATCTCCGCAGTCGAAATGAAGCTCATCGACCAAAATATGTGCGAACCGCTGCAATCACTTCATCGAGCTGCGCGGTGGTGAGTTCAGGATACACAGGCAGGGACAGCACTTCTTTCGCAGCCCGTTCAGACTCCGGAAACTGCCCGTCCGAGTAGCCAAGGTATGCGAAGCACGGCTGCAAGTGCAGCGGTAGCGGATAATAGACTGAATTTCCGATCCCAGCGAGCTTCAAATGCGCCTGCAAACCATCACGCGCGGCCACTCGAATTGTGTATTGGTTGTAAATCGACGTGTTGGCCGGATCGATGTACGGCACCGTGACTTCCGGGACGTCGCTGAACGCCGCGTCATAATACGCCGCATTCTTGCGGCGTGCACCGCTCCACGTTTCAAGGTACGGCAGCTTCGCGTGGAGTACCGCCGCCTGCAGCGTGTCCAGTCGACTGTTGTAGCCAACAATCTCGTGAAAATACGTCCGTCGACCGCCGTGCACGCGCAACTTCATCAACGTTTCGTACAATGCTTCGTCCTGCGTCACCATCATGCCGCCGTCGCCATAAGCGCCAAGATTCTTAGACGGGAAGAAGCTGAACGTGCCGATCGTTGCCGCTTCTCCGGCCATCACCTGCGACCCGTTGATCACGCGACGCGCGCCAATACTCTGCGCCGCATCCTCAATCACCGGGAGACCCTTGGCGGCTGCCGTGAGCTGTTCGATCGCGGCCATCTGCCCAAACAGGTCCACCGCGATGACGGCCTTCGTGCGCCCGCCAACCGCCGCCGCCACCGCATCGGGCGCAATGTTGAAGGTGCGTGGATCAATGTCGACGAACACCGGCTTTGCACCGACATTGTGGATCGCGCCAGCCGTCGCGAAGAACGTGAACGGTGTGGTTACCACCTCGTCGTCGCGCCCCACGTTGAGCGCGCGCAGCGCGAGCAGTAACGCGTCGGTGCCATTCGCACAACCAATCGCGTACTTCGTCTGCGATAGTCCGGCCACACTGCACTCCAGCTGACCCACCGCATCGCCGAGAATGAACGATTGTTGGTCAACGACCGCCATCAACGCCGCGACCATGTCCTCACGAATGGTTGCGTGCTGTGCTTTGAGATCGAGAAGAGGTACGGGCATGGCCGTTGAAATGGGAAAAGCGTTCAGATATTGACGCGCAACGGCAGCGGTACGTCGCGCCCCGTCTTCGCGGATTCGTAAATGCCGAGCACCAACTCCAGCGATTTCCGTCCAGCACGACCATCGGTATCCGGTTGCGCGTCGCCATGAAGAACCGCCGCGACGTTGCGGTAGTACGCCTCGTGCCCATGTCCATAAACCGTAGGCGGATTTGTGTTCGCCGCTTCGATTTGCTTGTCGTCATCATCGTAGTCGGCGAAGGTCCACTGTTCGACCTTGTTCACCGCGGTGCCGCCGATCTTGACTGTACCTTTCTCACCTAAAATCGTGATCGAGCCTTCGAGGTTTTTCGGGAACGTGAGCATCGTGACTTCAATCGTACCAAGCGCGCCAGAGCGAAACTTGAGCACCGCAACACCACAATCTTCTGCCTCAATACGACGAGCCAGCGTGGCAGCCTTGGCAATCACACTTTCTACAGGCCCGACGAGCCACTGAATCAGATCGACGTAGTGCGAGGCCTGATTCATAAACGCACCGCCATCAAACTCCCACGTCCCGCGCCACGGCGCTTGATCGTAGTAGTCCTGCGGACGCGTCCACCGCACTGTGCAGTTGGCCATGAAGATCCGACCGAAGCGTCCGCGATCGATGGCGCGTTTTAGCAATTGAATGGGTGGATTCAACCGGTTCTGTTTCACGACAAAGAGTTGCACGCGATGGTCGTCGCACGCTTGCACCAACGCATCGGCAGCGGCGAGCGATATCGCCATCGGTTTTTCCGAGATTACGTGCCGTCCAGCTTTCGCAGCGATAATACCGTGCTGCGGATGCAGTCCCGATGGCGTTGCAATCACACACGCATCACTCGGCACCGCAGCAAGCATGGTTTCGATCTCCGTGAACCACGGGACCTGCTGCTGCTCGCCGGCTTCGCGTGCGCGTTGTTCCACCGTGTCACAGACGCTTACGAGTTCCAAGCCGTCAATCTTTGCGATCGCGTCGAAGTGATTGCGGCTGATGCGCCCGCACCCTACCAGCGCGATGCGGATGGTCTGACCCGGCGGCACTACGTGCTCATTCATGCCTGCTCCCGTATGCGCGTTACCACGTCGCCAATGCGCGCATACATCGCGCCAGTCCCAGCACAACGGAGCTGCTCGCGGCCATCGACCTGCGGCATCAGGTCCACCAATTCCAACCGAAAGCCAGCCGCAGACATCCACCCGATTCGTCGGGCAGGCACGCCAGCCATCACGGCGTAGGCCGGCACATCGCGATTGACGACGGCGCCCGCCCCAATGAACGCATATTCACCAATCGTGATCCCGCACACGATGGTCGCGTTCGCGCCGATGCTCACGCCGCGTTTCACACGCGTAAATCGATACTCGTCTTTTCGCGACACCTCGCTCCGCGGATTAAACACGTTAGTGAACACGATGGATGGGCCGCAGAAAACATCATCATCCAGCGTTACACCTTCGTACACGGACACGTTATTTTGAATTTTCACGTTGTTCCCAATGTGCACGCCGTTCATCACGACAACATTTTGGCCAAGCGAACAATGCTCGCCAATGACCGCGCCGCCGAGTACGTGACAAAAATGCCAGATGCGCGTTGAGGCACCAATAATCGCCCCATCATCGACATACGCCGATTCATGCACCGTTGCTCCCGCGCCGAGTATGACACGCGCACCCACGTGCCCAGCTCCGGGCGTTCTCACCATCGCACTATCCATACTCATGTGATACCGGCCGCAAGATGCGCCGCTAACCGTGCATGCCACTCCTGCAACGGACGAACATCTGGCTCCTGCGATTGCCGTGACGCAATGGCTTCGCAGGCGGCGCTCGCTGCCGAGAGTGTGGTGGTGTACGGCACGCGATTGCCGATCGCGGCCTGCCGCAACCGTTCGTCGTCCACCTGCGCGTGTTTGCCAAGCGGGGTGTTCACGAGCAACTGGACGTCACCATTCAAAATGAAATCGACGCCGTTTGGTCGCCCTTCGTGCACTTTCAATACGGATTCGACTGGAACGCCACGCTCACGCAAATACGCGGCGGTACCGCTTGTAGACACCAAATGAAAGCCCATCGCGTGAAACCGTGCCGCGAGTTCAGCAGCGATGGGCTTATCAGCCGTGTTCACGGTCAGGAACACGGTTCCGTCGCGCGGCAACGCATTATCCGCCGCGAGTTGCGATTTGAGGAACGCAGCACCAAAGGTATCGTCGATGCCCATTACTTCCCCAGTTGATCGCATTTCCGGTCCAAGCACCGGATCGAATTCGCGGAATTTGTTGAACGGAAAGACGGCTTCCTTCACGCTGAAATACGGTGGCACAATTTCCTGCGTAAAACCAATTTCGCCAAGCGTTTCACCGAGCATTAATCGTGCGGCAACTGATGCGAGCGGCACACCAATGGCCTTCGACACGAACGGCACAGTGCGGGACGCGCGAGGATTAACTTCAATCACGTACACCACGCCGTCCTTGTACGCGTATTGCACGTTGATCAAGCCAATGACGCCGAGCGCTTTGGCAAAGGCGACGGTGTGCGCTTTCATTTGCTCGACCGCCGCGACAGGAATGAGATACGGCGGTAAGACGCACGCTGAATCGCCCGAGTGAATACCCGCGCTCTCGATATGCTCCATCACGGCGCCGATCACCACATCGACACCATCGGACAACGCGTCAACGTCCGCTTCGAATGCATCTTCGAGAAATCGATCCACGAGGACAGGGCGATCTTCGCTGACAAGCACGGCGCGCTCGAAATACCCGCGCAGTGACGTCGCATCGTGTACGATTTCCATCGCGCGACCGCCTAAGACATACGACGGTCGCACCAGCACGGGATAGCCGATGCGTTCGGCGATCGCGAGCGACTCGTCTACACTCGTTGCCGTCCCATTGTCGGGCTGCGTAATCCCAAGCTCACGCGCAAGCTTTTCGAAGCGACGACGATCTTCTGCCATATCGATGGCATCGGGCGACGTCCCAAGAATTCGTACACCGGCGGCTTCAAGTGCCTTGGTGAGTTTCAGTGGCGTCTGCCCGCCCAACTGCACAATCACGCCAACGGGTTGCTCACGCTGCACAATTTCCAACACGTCCTCAAACGTGAGCGGTTCAAAATACAACTTGTCCGAAATATCAAAATCGGTGGAAACGGTTTCAGGGTTTGAATTTACCATGATCGTCTCGTACCCCTGCTCACGCAGCGCTAAGGCCGCTCGAACGCAACAGTAATCAAACTCCACACCTTGCCCAATCCGATTTGGCCCAGAGCCTAAAATCACAACCTTCTGTTTGCCATGCGTTGCGGCTTCACTCTCTTCGTCGTAACAGCTGTACAAATACGGTGTGCTTGAGGGAAACTCCCCTGCACACGTATCGACCATTTTGTACGACGGTCGTACGTTGAGCGACCAGCGACGTTCGCGAGCTGCCGTTTCAGTTTCGTCGCGCAACGCGCCGAGCTGACGATCAGAAAATCCAAAGCGCTTCATCCGACGCATAATTTCCGCATCGATGAGCGGCTGCGCAGCGTACCAGTGTTCGGCATCGACAAGTTCACGCAATTGATCAAGAAACCATGGATCGATTGCTGTCAGTTCGTGCAGCTCGGCAGTGTTCATGCCGAGTTGCATCGCACGCTTCACTTGAAAGATGCGTTCCGGGGTTGGCTTGCGGAGCGCGGTGCGCAACGTCTCTGGCGTGCGATCGGTGAGGCGATCATCCACCAATCGTTCAGCGATCGTCCATCCCGCGCGACCGGTTTCGAGCGCGCGCAACGCCTTCTGGAATGCTTCTTTGAACGTGCGACCGATGGCCATCGACTCACCAACGGATTTCATCTGCGTCGTCAGTCCGGGATCGGCGGCCGCGAACTTCTCAAACGCAAAGCGCGGACACTTGACGACGACGTAATCGAGCACGGGCTCGAAGCTCGCCGGCGTGGTGCGCGTAATATCGTTTGGCACTTCATCAAGCGTGAACCCGACGGCAAGCTTTGCTCCAATGCGCGCGATCGGAAATCCCGTAGCCTTCGAGGCAAGCGCTGACGAGCGCGACACGCGCGGATTCATCTCAATCACGATCAAGTCGCCGTTGATCGGATTTACCGCGAACTGGATGTTGCAGCCGCCGGCGTCAACACCGATTTCGCGAATAATCGCGACCGCGGCATCGCGCATGATTTGATATTCGCGATCACTGAGCGTCATCGACGGAGCAACGGTGATTGAGTCACCCGTATGCACTCCCATCGGGTCAAGATTCTCGATTGAACACACAATGACCACGTTATCGGCATGATCGCGCATCACTTCGAGTTCGTACTCTTTCCAGCCGAGCAATGAGCGCTCGACCAGCACCGAATGCACCGGAGAAAGATCAAGACCACGGCGCACGATGGTTTCGAACTCCTCGCGATTGTACGCAATGCCCCCGCCCGTGCCGCCGAGCGTAAATGACGGACGAATGATGGCCGGGAATCCGGTTTCCTCGACCGCGTCGAACGCCTGCTCGACCGTTGTGACGGTTCGACCGGCCGCACAGGTAAGTCCGATGCGCGCCATTGCCTCCGCAAACAGTGCCCGATCTTCCGCGACGCGGATGGCACGTGCGTTAGCGCCGATCAGTTCGCAATTGTACTGAGCAAGCACTCCGTTATCAGAAAGCGTGAGTGCAACGTTGAGCGCCGTTTGACCGCCCATCGTTGGGAGGATGGCATCGGGACGTTCGCGTGCGATGACCTTCTCAACAAACTCTGGAGTGACCGGCTCGATGTACGTGCGATCAGCGAATTCCGGGTCCGTCATAATGGTAGCCGGATTGGAATTCACGAGAATGACCTCGTACCCCTCTTCGCGCAGCGCTTTAATCGCTTGCGTTCCAGAGTAATCAAATTCGGCAGCCTGACCGATCACAATCGGCCCGGAGCCGATCACGAGAATACGGTGCAGGTCAGTGCGTCGCGGCATGAAGAAGGTCGTCGATGATGTCGTCGAATGTACGCGTCGCGCGCCATCCGGTCGTGAGTTGCAGCTTGCGAGAATCGCCGACCAACGAGGGTACATCGACGGGGCGCACAAGCGCCGGATCTTCGGAGAGAGAGGCCGACACTTGCGCTCTCCGCAACACGCGCGATACGACCGCGGCTACCGAGTGACCCACACCGCTGGCAACGTTGTACACCTCACCCGGTACGCCCCGTTGACACAGGGAAATATACGCAGCGACGACGTCACTTACATGGAGAAAATCGCGCACGGGCGACATATTCCCGAGCAGAAGCGGTGTGCCCGGGGGCGCGCTCCGCAGCGCGATCGCGCGCGCCACCAATGCCGGCAAAAGAAAGCGCGGTTGTTGTCCGGGTCCACTGTGGTTAAAGCTGCGCGCCACCACGACGCGAAGCGCCGTGGACCGCCACAGTTGCAATGCCAAAATTTCCTGTGCCGCTTTCGTCGCTGCGTACACGGTGCGAGGTGCAAGCGGTGCTGTTTCCACCAACGGAACGTCAGCATTGTCATGTCGACCATACTGTTCACCGCTGCCAACAATCAGCACCGTGGGATCACCGTGCCCTGCATCGCGAGCGCGTCCCAATTCATGCAGCAATCGTGCAGTGGCCGTCACATTGATGTCCCACGCAAACGCCGGATCGGCCGCTGCGGTTGGCAGATGGGAAATGGCGGCTAAATGCACGACAAAGTCCGGACGCGCCGCTTGTACCACGGCGGTCACGTACGCGTCACTACGCAAATCACCGTACATCCACGTAATCGGTGCCATGCTCGCGTGTGCAGGGAGCGGCGCACCGACAGTGCTCGGGTCTGTGGCGAGCGCAGTGACGGCAACGCCGTCGCGCCGGAATGCGTCCGTCAACCAACGACCGACGAAGCCAGCGGCGCCGGTTACTAGGACGCGCATGTCATACCTCGGACCGCGCGCCGATGGCCGCCGTGCGTGCGGTCACCGTGGTTTTGAATGCCGTTCGAGATCGGCTTCAACCATCATGCGCACTAACTCCGGCAGTGCAACATGCGGCTCCCATCCAAGTTCTTTCTTTGCCTTGGACGGATCACCCACGAGAAGATCGACTTCCGCCGGGCGAAAGAATTTTTCATCGTGTACGACGTAATTGCGATAGTCGAGATCGACCACGCTGAACGCGGCGTCCAAAAACTCGCGCACGGAATACGTCTTGCCCGTGCTAATGACGAAGTCGTCGGGCGCGTCCTGTTGCAACATGCGCCACATCGCGTCGACATAGTCACCGGCAAATCCCCAATCACGACGCGCGTCGATGTTGCCGAGGCGCACTTCGTGAGCCTTGCCGAGTTTGATCCGCGCGACGGCGTCGGTGATCTTTCGCGTGACAAACTCAAGTCCGCGACGCGGCGATTCGTGATTGAACAGAATGCCTGAAACCGCGAAAAGATTAAAGCTTTCGCGGTAATTCACGGTAATCCAATGTCCGTATACTTTCGCCACGCCGTACGGTGAGCGTGGATAAAACGGGGTGGATTCACGTTGCGGCGTCTCGACCACTTTGCCGAATTGCTCGCTCGAACTAGCCTGATAAAAGCGCGATTTCGGCGCCGCTTTTCGCATCGCTTCAAGCATCCGTGTTACACCGAGTGCAGTAAACTCGCCGGTAAGAACGGGCTGTGTCCACGACGTTTGTACAAAACTTTGCGCGGCAAGATTATAAATTTCGTCTGGCTCGGCGGCTTGCACAACATCGGTGAGCGACGTCTGATCGAGCAAGTCGGCCGACACCAGTTCGACACGATCGACAAGGTGCGCGATGCGCTCGTACGGTGTTGTCGACGAACGACGAACGACGCCGACGACCCGATACCCCTTTTCGAGTAAATGTTCGGCGAGATAGGAACCATCTTGGCCCGTGATGCCGGTAATGAGCGCAGTCTTCATAAAAGTCGAAAGCGGAGAGTGAAAATTCTAAGCGTGGTGCGATATACCGATGCACAAAAGCGGAGAGCCCGAATGTTGCGAGCTCCCCGCTTTGATGTGCTCACGAACAACTCAGACGGCGGCGACCTGTCCACGCGGCGCGCGCGGTACCTTACCAGCCGCGAGACAGCGCGTGCAAACTTTCACTTTGATGATTTTGTCGCCGGACACTGTGCGTACAACCTGAAGATTGGGCTTCCAGGTACGACGCGTTTTGTTGTTGGCGTGCGAGACACTGTTGCCGAACGCGACGCCTTTGTCACAGTGGTAGCAACGACTGCGGTTGATGGCCATGTGCGTGCGTCCTGTCAGCTAAGGATCAATTCGATCCGCGCCATTTCTGCACCATCACCCTTGCGGTGACCGGTTTTCAGAATGCGCGTATATCCACCTTGGCGCGTGGCGAATTTCGGACCGACTTCCTGAAAAAGCTTGTCGGCTGCCTCGCGCTTGGAGATATGCTTGCCCGCGAGCCGCCGCGCGTGGAGCGTGCCGGTGCGAGCCTTCGTGATGAGTTTCTCGACGAACGGACGCAGTTCCTTAGCCTTGGCCTCGGTCGTTTCGATCGCGCCTGACTCGATGAGCGAGGTGGCGAGGTTGCGAAGCAACGCTAAGCGCTGCTCACTGGTCCGCCGAAGTTGGCGATTGGCCTTACGATGGCGCATGGGTATTACTCCTCGTCTTCGTCGTCGTCTGGCGCATTCTCGGCAGCGCGGCTGGGCGCCGTGCCCATGTCGAGGATACGGACGCCGTCCGCACTCTCTTCATAGCGCATACCAAAATTGAGCCCTTCCTTCTCGAGCAGCGCGGCGATTTCCTGCAACGACTTCTTACCGAAGTTTTTGACTTGCAGAATTTGCGCCTCGGTCTGGCGAACCAGATCACCGAGCGAGCGGATGTTGGAGTTCTTGAGTGAA
>JANYFO010000099.1 GCA_025362635.1 Gemmatimonadaceae bacterium
GCGCTCGCGACCGGAAGCGACTCGATGTTCATGTGGGGCGGGGCGCTGGCGATGACGGGCGCCGCCACGTTCGTGACCATGATGGCGGAGGTCGCGGCGGCGGGCTCCGAGTGGCCGACCGGCGGATCGCCCGCGCGCAGACGAGTCATGACGAGCGCGGCAACTCCCAGCGCGCACGCCCCCGCAATGACGGTAGCGACCACGCGAGCCCCACGGCGCCGACGCTTCGTCACGCCGCGATACAACGGCTGCGTCAGTGAATCGGACTCGTTGAGGCGCGGCAGGAGCGGCGGCGGTGGCACGGAGCTCAGCCGGAGCGGGGACGGCGCCGGATTGGAGGCCAACAGCGTCGGCGAAAGGCCAGTATCTCGAATGGCAGCCGCCAGCTCTTGGGCATCGGCGTAGCGATCGCGGGTCGGCTTCGACAACGCGCGCTTCAGCACCTCCGTCGGCGTGTCACACACCGAAGCGACGTTGACCTTGCCGAACGCAAAGTTCGAAGCGCTTCTCTGGACGGCACGCACGAATTACAGCTTCACCACAAACATGTTTTTCGACGCGCTCGCGCAATATGATCCGCGGGCGCATCAGCTGAATGCCAACCTGCGGTTCAACCTGATCCATCATCCGCTCAGCGACCTGTTTATCGTGCTGAATGAGCAAAAAATCACGATGCCAGACGCGCCGGCGACTGGATTTGGTGTCATCGTCAAATACACGCAAATGTTTGCGTTTTAAAACGGCACCGCACGCGGCTTACGCCGAGCCGCGTGCGGGGTACGACACTGCGACAACGAGCCGAACGGGAAAGCCGGTTGTAAACCTGTGACGCATAGTGCCAATGCCGGTGAGTCGTGTGATCAAACCTCCCAGCACGACTCACTCGGAACGAGTACATTTTGTCGCATGTCTCAACAGCTCGGACACTCTCGGTTTTTTTCGAAGGCACGGTGGCGCATGCCGTTGAGTCGTTTCGCTGCGTGTCGGATCGCGCTCACGGTGGCGGCGGTCGGCTGCGCCAGTGCGCGACCGTCAACGCCGACATTTGTGATGGGTGCAGCTGGCGCAATCGCCCGTGCGCGCGTTGACAGTCTGCGGTATCCCTACACGCAGGCCGACATCGATTTTATGCGCGGGATGATCCATCATCACGCGCAAGCAATCATGATCTCCCGATGGGCACCGACGCACGGCGCCACTGCGTCGGTGCAACGGCTGACCGCGCGCATCATCAACGCGCAATCGGATGAGATCACCCTCATGCGAACTTGGCTCGCCGACCGCAACCAAATTGCACCGAACGTGGACTCTACGGGCCAGGTGACCGTGCATCGCGACACGCCCGCAATGGCTGGCCATGACATGGCCGCGATGCCGGGCATGCGCAGCATGGCCGTGATGCCGGGAATGCTGGATGATGCGCAGATGAGGGAACTCGATGCCGCCCGCGGTACCACGTATGATCGATTGTTTTTGACGTTCATGATGCAGCATCATCGTGGCGCAGTCGCCATGGTGACAACGTTGTTTTCGTCGCAAGGCGCGGGGCAGGACGAGTCCGTTTTCAAATTTGCCTCCGACGTGGAGGTCGATCAGTCGACCGAAATTCGACGCATGCTCTCGATGATGCTCGAGATGGGATTTGCACCGCCACTGTTGTAAAGTCGGCGATTTGTGTTGGTCCACGTTTGCTCACCCGAACCAGTCCATATGACGCTCCTGCTCCCACGCCGTTCACCTATGTCGTTCATTGCCCACCGTGTCGCGGCGCTCGCAATCATCGTGAGCAGTGCCGCGTGCGCGCGTAACACGCCGCCAATGGCACCGCGTCCGAATCCAGCCACGGATCCGCGCGTCGGATTGAAAGCCGGCTTGCTGAACGCCGGCGAAGCATCCTCAAACATGCGGGTCACCGCAAAGGCCGTCTCACCGCCGGGTTTCTTCGGTAGCATCAATTCCGACCTCGCTTTCACCGGAAAGTACGCCATTCAAGGCAATTACAATGGCCCGGTGATTTGGGATGTATCAGATCCGTCCAAACCGGTGTTGGTCACGGCGTTTAGCTGCCCGGCGTCGCAAAACGATATTTCTGTGTACCGGAATTTGATGTTCATGTCCGCTGAAGCGAACAATGGACGCACCGATTGCTTGCCGGGTGGGGTCGCCGATACGGTGAGCAAGCTGCGCATGCGCGGAGTGCGTGTGTTCGACATCACGGATATCAAGGCACCGAAGTTGCTCGCGAATGTGCAGACATGCCGTGGGTCGCACACGCACACCGTGCTGGAAGATCCGAAGGATAAGCAAAACGTATACATCTACGTCTCCGGCTCAGCCGGTATTCGTTCGCCAAATGAGCTCGCGGGATGCGCGGGAAATTTGGAGGCGAACGATCCGACCTCGTCGCGGTTGCGCATTGAAATCATCAAAGTGCCACTCGCTGATCCGTCGAAGGCGGCCGTCGTAAGTCGCGCCAATATTTTTGCTGGTTTGAAAAACAATCCGGAGCACGGTTTGTCTAATGCCGATAAGGAAGCCGCCGCTAAATCGCTCGCGGTCGCGCGCGCCGCTGGCGCATTTATCGCGAAAAATCCGCAGTCTGGCACCGACCTGGTGGTTCCTGCGCAAATGATTCGCCCGATGCTCGATAGCGCAGTCAAAGCACGCGGCGGCTCGGGCACAGCGAATGCGGCGGATAGCGCCACAATTCGTGGCGTTATGCAAGCCGTGATCAATCGTACCTTTGCGGCAGCACCCGCTCCAAATGGCGTGATCTCTGATCGTTCACAGTGTCACGACATCACGGTTTATCCCGCGCTTGGCATCGCCGGCGGTGCCTGTGAAGGGCATGGGTTGTTGCTGGACATCAGTGATCCAGTGAACCCAATACGCCTCGACGCTGTTGCCGACTCCAATTTTGCCTATTGGCATTCGGCAACATTCAACAACGATGGCACAAAACTGCTCTTCTCCGACGAGTGGGGCGGCGGGAGCTCGCCCAAGTGCCGTGCCGGCGATAAACCAGAGTGGGGTGCCGATGCAATTTTTACAATCGAAAACAAAAAACTCAAGTTCCAAAGCTATTACAAACTGCCGGCAGTACAGACCGACAACGAAAATTGCGTCGCGCACAACGGGTCGCTTATTCCAATTCCAGGTCGCGATGTGATGGTGCAGGCGTGGTACCAAGGTGGCATTTCAGTATTTGATTGGACAGACGCGAAGCATCCGATGGAGATTGCCTCGTTCGATCGTGGGCCGGTAGACTCCACGCGCATGGCGATGGGTGGCTCGTGGTCGGTGTACTGGTATAACGGCAGCATGATAAGTTCGGAAATCGCGCGTGGACTCGATGTCGCAGAGTTGGTGCCCAGTCAGTACATCTCGCAAAATGAGATTGATGCGGCGAAGACGGTGAAGTGGACATATCTCAACGCACAAGGACAGCCAAAAATCGAATGGCCGGCAAGTTTCTCGTTGGCCAAATCATACGCTGATCAATTAGAGCGCAAAGGCTGCGTCAATCCGTCACGTATGGCAGAAATTCGCTCCTCCATTTCGACCGCAGAGAAGGCCGCGGGTGCGCAGCGGAATGCGGCGCTCACGAAGCTATCATCGCAGCTTGACGGCGATCGTGGGTGCGATTCGAAGAAGGTTGATTTGCTGAAGAAGGCGTTGCTGGATTTGCAAACGACGGTGATGTAGGCCCGCGCATGTGGCCCGGTAGGTGACACAAGAAACGCCCGACGCTGGCCTTTGCCGCGTCGGGCGTTTTACCTTGGGCGAGACCCAGCGCGTTGCGCTATCGCACATTAAACATGTAATCGTTGAGATACCGAATGGTGTCCTCTTGTTCGCGCACGCGGTGCGCGAGCAAATCACCAATGCTGACCAGTCCAAGCAGCACGGCACCGTCGACGACGGGCAAATGACGAATGCGATGGCGCGTCATGATCGCTCCGCACTCGTCAACCGTAGTTTCGGGAATGCACGTGATCATTGATGTGGTCATGACGTCGGACACCAACGTTGTCGATGGATTGCGTTCGGCCGCAACCACACGCCGCAGCGTATCGCGTTCAGTGAAAATGCCAACGAGCGTCGCCCCGTCCATGACGAGCACGGCACCGAAGCCGCCATCACCCATAATGTGAGCGGCCGCTAACACCGTGGCCGATGGAGCGACGGCGACGACCGTTGTGCCTTTTTGTGCGAGAAGTGCGCGCGCGGTTTTCACAGACACCTTTTCGTAAAGGATGCGGTCTGGCGACGAATACACGCGTTCAAGGAAGCCTCATCGCAACGCGACGATCACGTTCGTGCGGTGTCGCCGCTGCACCTCGCGCGACACGCACGAGGTGCAGCCTGTTACTACGGCTTCTTGCTCTTGCTGCGACGCCAGGCAACGAAACCGAGTGCGGCGAGGCCAGCACCCAGCAACGCCATGCTCGCCGGTTCGGGTACGACCTGACTTCCCTGCGCCCATGCCGGCGCGGCGGAAACCGCGAGCACACTCACTGCTGCTAAGACTTTGCGCATGCGGAACTCCCTCTGCTAAAAGTTTTACGCAATCGAGCCACTAAAAACTGACAGAAATACGGCGCATGCGAGCGCCCCGCAAGCGCAAGACCGTTGGCCTACCTTCACCGAGGCGTTCACCACGGTGGCGGCTCGTCGGGAAACGGCACGTCTTCACGTCCGGGACCAGCGTCCACCCGAACTGTGACCGAGGCT
>JANYFO010000124.1 GCA_025362635.1 Gemmatimonadaceae bacterium
ATGGGTGCGGCACGCTTGGAGGTTGCACCGTGTTACGTGAGGGCGTCGCGACGGGAAGACTCGCTGGCGGCAATCTCGCACTTGTTTCTTCACTTTGTGGCACACCGTGGGCGATTGATTTTCGCGGAGCCATCGTCGTACTCGAAGACATCAACGAAGTGACGTATCGCGTCGATCGCATGTTGACGCAAATCCGATTGAGTGGCGCGCTCACCGAATGCGTGGCGTTGGTTGTTGGTCAATGTACGGGATGCGTCGAAGACACTGACGACGGATTTCGCACGCTTGAGGCGGTGGTGCGCGACTGCGCCGAGTTGGTGGGCGTGCCGTGCGTGATTGGTGCGCCGTTTGGTCATATTGCAAACCAATGGACGTTGCCTCTTGGTGCATTGGCTACGCTTCATACTCGAGAAGGCACCCTCACTGTGCATCGCGCATGAGTCGGGTCAGCTATGGCCCGCTATTCTCCTTTTCAACGTATCTCCGACTTCTCTAGGGCTTTATGAAGACCGCACAGCAGTTATTCGCCGAAGCGAAAACAATGGTGAGCGAAGTGACCTCGCGCGAAGTGCAGGATCGGATCGCGCGCGGCGACGATTTGGTGCTCATCGATATTCGTGAGCAGCAGGAATGGAATTTGGGTCACGCAGCGCCGGCCATTTACATCGGCCGTGGCGTACTCGAAAGTCAGATCGAAGCGCGCGTGCCACGCGACGCGCACGTGGTGTTGCTCTGCGCAAGCGGCAATCGTTCGGCATTGGCAGCGCGCACGCTGCAAGAGATGGGATACTCTGATGTTGCGTCGATGGCTGGCGGATTCCGTGATTGGGTGGCGACGGGCGGCGAGGTAGCGGACTGAACACCGACGCCCTTGCTGTGCGTGCCGCGTCCGTTGCGCGCACGCTCGCGCATCCGCGCGTTGCTGCACTCGCCAATCGGTTGCGTCAGCATGTGCCATGCGAAGCAGTGCCAACGGCTGACTCGAGGCTCGCCGCGGTAGCGGCAGTGCTGCGCGTCGTGCGCGAGCCCGAGCTGTTGTTCATCAAGCGCGCGGATGCAGCGCACGACCCGTGGAGCGGCCATGTGGCGTTTCCCGGAGGACGCGTTGAAGCGCGCGATTCGTCACTGGAGGCGACGGCGATTCGCGAAACGTTTGAGGAGCTGGCGTTGGATCTCACGCACGGACATATGCTTGGACAGTTGGATGATCTCGCGCCGCGTTCGCGATCGTTGCCGCCAATCATCGTCCGTCCGTTCGTCGCTGTCGTCGCGCCTGACGTCACCTTCGTCGCAAGTCGTGAAGTCGCGTCGATGTTTTGGGTGCCGGTGTCGCAATTGGAACATGCGGATGCGAAGACCGGACACGTCATGCAGGTGAATGGCGTGACGGCGCGCTTCCCGGCCTATCGCATCGATGCACACATTGTGTGGGGTTTGACCGAACGTATCGTGCGCCAGCTGCTGCTATTCCTTGAACTTTGAAATCGTGGAGAGACTCGTGGTCCGTCCGCATGTCATGACAGCGCCGTCGAACAAACAACTCGTTCGCTATGTTTTTGCGTGTTTGCTTGCCGTGAGTGCGTGCGGGCAACACGTGGGCGGCACTCCAGTCGCAGCGCCGATGTCGAGCAAACGTACGGAGAGCGATCGCGGTATGGTCGCGGCCTCACAGCTCGACGCGGCGGCAGCTGGTGCTGAAGTGCTGCGGCTTGGCGGTAATGCGGTCGACGCCGCCGTGGCCACCGCCTTCGCACTCAGTGTGGTCGACGTCTCACAAACGGGACTCGGCGGCGGTGGTGCGTTGACGTTTTACAACGCAAAAACGCATCGGGCGGAACATCTTCTTTTCTATCCACGATCAGGCGAAGATCCCGCGTGGGGTCGCGCGTCAAATGATTCGACGCTCGGCCCACGCGGAGCGGGTCGTGCCGCAGCAACGCCAGGGATGGTGGCCGGTATGCTTGAAGCGCTTGACAAGTTTGGAAAATTGACGCGTGCACAGGTGATCGCGCCGGCGATTCGTTTGGCCCGCGATGGATTTATCGTGTCGCCACTGCTTTCGCGTACCATCGCGTCATCAAAAGCCAAGCTCAGCGCGGATCCGTCGGCAACGGCGCGTTTCATGCCGAACGGTGAGCCGTTGCGTCCAGGTGAACGCCTCGTGCAGCCGGAACTTGCGGCAACGCTGATGCGCATCGCGGACGAGGGAAAAAGCGCGTTTTACCGCGGGGTGATTGCCGAGCATTTAACCGCGAAAGTGAAGTCGTTAGGTGGTCTTATTACAGCACGGGATTTGGCGGACTATCCTGTGGCAATGGAGCGCCCACTTTGTGCAATGTGGCGCGGCTATACCGTGCTCAGCGCGCCACCACCAATGGGTGGTGCGTCGGTGCTCGAGATGTTGCAGATGACCGACATTGCCGGTATCGCGGATGCAGGAGGGCTCACGGATAAACCCGACGCGGTCGTCAAGCTCGCGGACGTACAACGACTTGGTCAAGCCGATGGTGGTAAGTGGCGCGGTGATCCATTTGCGCAGAGTGTGCCGGCGCGCGGTGCATCGAGTTTTGCATTCGCGAAACAGCGTGCGGGACTGGTGTCAGGTGCGCTGCCTGACACGGCAGTTGCCGGCGATCCGATAACGTTTGATCGGGCGGTGCCAGCTGGTGACTGCGTGGCGATGGATCCGTATCCGACTGCGCTTCCTTCATCCACAAAAATCAACGATGATGCGCGCAACAATGCGTCGTCACGCGACGAACCCGCGGAAGGCACGAGCTACACATCGCACATCGCCATTGTTGACGGCGCGGGTAACGCCGTATCGGCAACGACGACCGTAGGTGTGCTGTTCGGATCCGGTGTGTATACCGACGGATTCTTTTTGAATTCCGCTGGCAGCAATTTTGATGCGCGCACGCGCGGGACGAATCGGTATGCAAATTCGACGATGTCCCCAACCATCGTGCTCGATCATGGCGACGTACGTTTAGTGGTGGGCGCTGCAGGTTCGCAGTACATCCAACCGGCCGTTGTGCAAGTCACGTTGCGCATGTTGGCGTTTGGCGAAGATCCGTTTCTGGCGGTTGCTGCACCACGAATTCACGCGAGCGCGGCTTTGCGTGACGTTGAGGTGGAGCCGGGATTTGCGCCGTCGGTGTATCAAGCGCTCGTGGCGCGCGGATATCGCCCGATGAGTCGGGTGGCGGATATCACGTTTGGCGGCGTGCACGCCGTGTTTGTGCGAAAGGATGGGCGACGGATTGGCGTGGCGGATCCGCGGCGAGATGGAGCTGCGGTTAGGGAGTAGGGGTTAGGGGTTAGGGGTTAGGGGTTAGGGGTTAGGGCTAGGGCGCTTGCGAGGTGAGTTAGGCTGGCCTAAATTCGAAGTATGGCTCCGCTGAATTCTCCACCCCCCGACGCCGGATGGCGCCGCGCGCGACTCGCTCCATCGCTCGCCGAGGTGCATCGCTCGGTGGACGTGTCGGGGGCTACGTGGTTTCGCAAACTTCTCGCGTTCGCCGGACCCGGATATCTCGTCGCCGTCGGCTACATGGATCCAGGCAACTGGGCCACCGACCTCGCAGGCGGATCGCGGTTTGGCTACGCGCTGCTCTCGGTCATTTTGCTGTCGAATTTGATGGCGGTGCTCCTGCAAGGCCTCGCGTCAAAGCTCGGTATCGTGACCGGGCGCGACCTCGCGCAGGCCTGTCGCGATCACTACTCACCGCGCGTCGCGTTCCTGTTGTGGGTGATGTGCGAAATTGCCATCGCCGCCTGTGATTTGGCCGAAGTCATCGGGTCGGCCATCGCACTCAATTTACTGTTTGGCATTTCCATTCCTTGGGGTATCGCGCTTACCGCGTTCGATGTGCTGATCGTGCTGTACTTGCAGAACAAGGGCTTTCGTGTGCTCGAAGCGTTGGTGATTGCGCTCGTGGCGGTGGTCGGTGGCTGCTTCCTTTTTGAGCTCATCATCTCGCGCCCGGAGCTCCGGGCAGTCGCCATTGGTTTCGTGCCCACGTTTGATATCATTTCGGATCCAGATAAACTGTACATCGCGATTGGTATTCTCGGTGCGACGGTGATGCCGCATAACTTGTATTTGCATTCGTCCATCGTGCAAACACGCCGATACGCGGAAAATCCGGAAGGCAAGCGTGAGGCGGTGCGATTCGCGTTTATCGATTCAACTATTGCCTTGACGTTCGCGCTGTTTATCAATGCGGCCATTCTCATCGTTGCCGCCGCAACGTTTCACACGACTGGTCACACCGGTGTCGCTGAAATTCAAGACGCATATCAGTTGTTGACGCCATTGCTCGGTGTCACCGGTGCGAGTGCCGTGTTTGCTATTGCTTTGCTGGCGTCTGGACAAAATTCGACGTTGACTGGAACGCTTGCCGGACAAATTGTCATGGAGGGGTTTCTTGAAATTCGCATTCGACCATGGCTGCGACGTCTTATTACCCGCGCCATCGCTATCGTACCAGCAGCGTTTGTGGCAATCTTATATGGCGCCAGCGGCACGGCAAAGCTGTTGATTTTCAGCCAAGTAGTGCTGTCGTTGCAACTGTCGTTTGCCGTATTTCCACTTGTTCGTTTCACCTCCGACCGCGCCAAGATGGGAGAGTTCGTTAATTCAACGGGATTGCGCGTTGCCGCGTACGCCGTGGCGTTCATTATCGCGACGTTGAACGGCTGGTTGCTTGTACAGACCGTGCGCGGGTGGATGGCCTAGATGTATGCGCGCATTCTCGTTCCCCTCGAACACGCCGCATCTGACCAATACATCTTGGCTCATGTACGAAAACTCGCGCGCTTGTGTCACTCGTCCTTGCTCCTCATTCATGTAGCTGACGGATTTGCTGCGCGGCACATGCGCTCGCTCGAGCTGCGCGAATCTGAGGAAATTCAACAGGATCGCGCGTATCTCGAAATCTGTTGTGCGGCGCTACGCGCGGACGGGTTTGAAGCGGATTCAGTCCTCGCGGCTGGCGATCCAGCAACAGAAATTGCAGCAGCCGCTGCACGAGAATCGTGTGATCTCATCGCGATGGCGGTGCACGGACATCGCGGCCTACAAGATGTCATTTACGGTTCAACAGCAAATTCTGTACGACACAATTCGATGGTCCCGGTGCTCATGGTACGAGTTCCGCAACGATCATGATGTCACGTAAGGAAACCGACGCGCGTCTCGCCCTGACCGAACCGGTCGAAGATTATCTCAAGGCGATCTACGAGCTCGAAACTCGTCATGGCGTCGCTGCAACCAGCGACGTCGCAACGGC
>JANYFO010000137.1 GCA_025362635.1 Gemmatimonadaceae bacterium
GCGACGTGGTCGCTCGACGATCTAAACCGTCGTCTTTCCGAGGTACCGGAAGCCGTGCGTACGGCCGTGCGCAACAACGGCGGCGGTCATTGGAATCACTCGCTCTTCTGGCGCTTAATGGCTCCGCACGCAGGCGGGGAGCCCACTGGGGCTATCGGCGCGGCCATTACGTCGACGTTTGGCGCATTCGGATCGTTTAAGGAGCAGCTACAAGCTGCTGGCGTCGGTCGTTTTGGATCGGGCTGGGCTTGGCTGGTTACCGACGGCGGTAAGTTGTCAATTGTCAGCACGCCAAACCAGGACAACCCGCTGATGGAAGGCAAGCATGCCATCCTCGGTGTCGATGTGTGGGAGCACGCGTACTACCTCAAGTATCAAAATCGGCGCGCGGACTATCTCGCTGCGTGGTGGAACGTCGTGAATTGGACCGAAGTTGCCAAACTGTACGACGCGGCGAAATAATCGGTATGTGTGGTAAGACGACGGGCTCGGCATTGCGCCGAGCCCGTCGTTTTTTCATCTCGTTCACCCTACGCTCGCGGTCAACGACTCATCAACGTTGGTACGAGGGTGAGCAACGCAGCGATGCCGAACCGAATGGCTACGACTACGGCGCCCGTCGACCGCGATGTTCGTGCAACTACTGCAACACCAATGGCTGTCAGCACCAACGACCAAAGGCCAAAGATATCAAGGTTCTGCAGCAACGCGAGGAGTTGCGGAGACGCGGTGTTTGGATCCAAAAAACGCGCGGGTCCAAGCTGTCCGTCGCTCACACCGCGAATGGTGTTGCTATCAATCATCGCGCCCTGCACCGCGAGTGCGATGTAGCCGAGTACGGCCGGCATATAGCTCCATGACGCAATCGTTGCGGACTGGCCATAGGAAATCTTTGCGCCGACGATTCGTGCGCCAATCCACGTGGCCAGTCCACCGAAAATTGCGATAAACCACGGTATGAGCAACGGACCAAACATCGTCGAAAACGACGAAATTTTTCGACTCATCTCAATCGCACTGGCTGGCATCTCGCGACCTTGTGCCGCCGCCTGGGCCGTTGCTTTCGCCATGCCCTGCGCAAACTCCGCGTCGAAATACGGCGAGATGAGATTGCGCAGCGCAAAAACGATCACGCCGAACAACACCATTTGAATGAGGGCTGGTCGCACGAAACTGCTGTCACGCATGCGATCAAACAGCGCCGATGGATTGACAAACGCATCAACAACATCATCCATCAACCCAGTTTTTTTTGCACTGGGCGTTACCGACTCAAGGGGAAGCGACACGAGTCCTCCGAGCAAGAAGATACGAATGTGAGCGCGGAGACTACCGCGCACGTTGTCTGCGGTTATCGCGCAGCCTCACCCTCGAGATACGTATAACCCTCAAGGCCGGCGACGTAGTCCGCGATAAAGGCGTTTGCCTCTTCTCGCGTCAGCGACGTGGTCGCGTTCACCTTACGACGAAATGTGGCGAGAAGTTGCGATGCACCAAACTGCACGTAGTTCAGCACTTCCGTCACTGTATCGCCTTCCACCAAGTCGGTAATTTCGTAGGCGCCTTGGTCGTTGAGCCGCACATGCACCGCATTGGTGTCGCCAAATAAATTGTGCAAATCTCCCAAGATTTCTTGGTAGGCACCCGTGAGAAAAATTCCGAGGATGTAGTCCTCGCCATCACGGAACTCGTGCAGTTCCAAACTAGGTCGTCCCTTTTTATCGCCGACGAATCGATCAATTTTGCCATCGGAGTCGCACGTCACGTCTTGCAACGTACCGCGACGCAACGGCTCTTCGTTCAGTCGATGAATGGGCATGATCGGAAACAGTTGATCGATGGCCCAACTGTCTGGTAACGATTGAAACAGCGAAAAATTACAAAAGTAGCGGTCAACGAGCGACGATTCGAGCTCTGGCAAAATATCTTCGTACGTATCGCGATTCGCGATGGCGGTGCGATAGATCGCATTCATCGTCGCGAGCCACAGCACTTCCGCCTTTGCCAAACCGCGTAAATCCAACACACCGCTGTTGAAGTACTGTCTCGCGCGATCCTTATCGAACGACGCATCGTGGAACACTTCGAGCACTTTCCGGGTCTTCGCTGAACGCTCCGTAAGCGTGCGCCAATCCTCGAACATCTCATGCAACAACGAATGATCATCGTCGGTGATCGGCGGCACCGGCTGCTCAGCCTGCGACTCAACGTCAATCACTTTCACCAGCAGCAGCGCGTGATGCGCCGTAAGCGCCCGTCCTGATTCGCTAATGATGTGCGGCATCGGCAATTCCGCTTCGCGACACGCTTCCGCGATGGTATAAATCACATCGTTCGCGTATTCCTGCGGCGTATAGTTCACGCTTGCGTTGTTGGTCGAACACGTGCCGTCGTAATCGATTCCCAGTCCGCCGCCGACATCTACGTGCGTTATGTCCACGCCCATCGCGCGCATTTCGATGTAATATCGCGCCACCTCGGCCAGCCCCGACTTGATAAAACGAATATCTGTGATCTGACTGCCGAGATGAAAATGGATCAGTTTGAGAATGTCGATGCGATTCTCGGCTTGCAGGCGATCTATCAGCTTTACCAATTCGGCCGAGCTCACACCAAATTTGCTTTTTTCGCCGCCACTCTGCGCCCAACGACCCGCGCCTTCGCTTGCTAACTTGATGCGCACTCCACACACCGGGCGCACGCCGAGCTCCTCGGCGACCTCGAGTAAGACATCCAGCTCGCTTAACTGCTCGAGCACAATAAATACGCGATGCCCGAGTTTTTGCCCCATAAGGGCAAGCCGCATAAACTCGTGATCTTTGTACCCGTTGCACACAATCAGATGTTCGGTGCTATCAGATAAGCCGAGCACGGCTTGGAGTTCGGGCTTTGAGCCGCATTCGAGACCAACACCGTGCAGCTTGCCGAATTTGACGATCTCCTCAACAACGTGGCGCTGTTGATTGACCTTAATCGGATAGACTGTGGTGTATCCGCCTGCGTAATCGAACTCTTTCATCGCGCTGCTAAACCGTTCGCTTAGCGTCTCAATGCGCGAACGCAGAATGTCCGAGAAGCGAAGCAGTACAGGCAACTGCACACCCTGCTCCTCAAGATCGCGCGAAAGATCTTTTAGATCGAGTACGAGGTGCGGACGATTGGGATCCGGACGAACGATCACGTTCCCGCGGTCACTGACGTCGAAATACCCGGCGCCCCACCCTTCAATGTTGTAAAGGGCGCGTGCAGCTTCGACGGACCAGGGCGCCGGTACTTTGGACTCGGCGATGGGTTGAATGCGTGTTGCCATGGCGGTCAAATTAGGGGATTGGCGGGTGCGGTGGCAGCGGCGGACTGAGATAGGTTGCTTTACGCACCAAATGTTGGCCGTGGCGTGTTGATCCAACGCACGAGGTGGAGTGATCGACGTTAGCTTGCGCTGATGGAGCCGCAGCTGATCGCCAAGGCGGCGAGGGTGGGAAACGTCATTGAATCGTTACTCGCCGCACTCCACCCGGGGCGCGATGGGCCAACGGCGAAGCTGTTGCGCATCGTTCCGCACCGAAGTGTTGGCGACGGGACGAGCCTGACGGTGCGCGGTCGCGTGGTGCGCCAAGCGCCAACGAATCGTCGACCGGTGCGCGGCGCTGGCGCGATCCCGGCACGGGAACATTTGGCCGCGGTCTATCGCGCATTCGACGCGTTGGAAGTGCCCTTTGCCCAAGTCGACGTTTCACTTGATGGCGTCCATGAACTGGGCGACTGTGACGCGGCTGGATTTTTTTCCATCGACCTGCGCGCACCGAACGGTGCACCGTGGCGCAGCGGTCGACATACGCCGACGGTGCGACTACGCCGCACTACCCGCATCGGGGACGACGTGGCGAGTGTCGAGATCATCGTTGACGTGTTTGTGCCGGGCAAACGCGCATCGCTGATGATCGTGAGCGATTTGGATGACACGGCAATGGACACGAATACCATTAGCACGATTCATTCACTCCGCACCGTCATGTTTCGGAGCGCGCGCCGTCGACAGGACGTGCCCGGCGTGCCTGCGCTGTATCGCGCGCTGCAAGGTGGTATCGACGGAACGGCCGACAATCCCGTCTGCTATATCTCGAGCGGCGCTTGGAATTTATATGACATGGTGCTCGACTATTTAGATGCGCACGATCTGCCCCGCGGCGCCATTTTTTTAAACGATTGGGGATCACGATCGCGCGGCTTTCACGCGGTCGCGCACGGGCACAAGGCGGCGCATGTGAGTGCGCTCTTGGCGCGCGTGTCGTCGTTACCGTTTCTGCTCGTCGGCGACAATGTGCAAGAAGACCCCGAATTGTATAGCAAAGTTGCGCTGCAGCATCCCGGACGCATCGCCGCCATTTGGATTCGCGAGATTCGTCGAGATGCCTCGCGACGACGCGAGGTTGAAGCGCTCCGCGAAGCGCTTGCGGCGGTGTGTACGGATTTAGTCGTGTCGGATACCACCGCGCGCTTCGAGGACGATGCCGAAGCGCGCGGATGGATTTTGCCGCGCTAGCTGCGAATTACCGATCGCCGTCGAGCAACGCACCAATACCGCCAAGCATAGAGCCTTCCTCGCGACGACGACCACCGGCGCGCGGCGATGCTGCGATGATGCGATCCGCCAGTCGCGAAAATGGCAACGTTTGCAAAATGACCCGACCGGGACCGGTCATCAAAGCGAAAAACAAACCTTCGCCACCGAAGAGCGCGGACTTCACACCGGGTACGCGCTGAATGTCGTATTGCACCGACGGCTGAAAGGCGACGAGACAACCGGTATCAACGCGCAGCTGCTCACCAGCGACCAGATCGATCGCGTGCAGTGTACCCGAGGCATGCAGAAAGGCGAGACCATCGCCCTGCAGTTTTTGCAGAATAAATCCTTCACCGCCAAAAAAGCCAGCGCCGAATTTACGAGTGAACGCCACGGAGATGTCGACGCCACGCGCCGCGCACAAGAAACTGTCCTTCTGCGCCATCACCGTGCCGCCCCAGTCCCGCAACTGCAACGGC
>JANYFO010000222.1 GCA_025362635.1 Gemmatimonadaceae bacterium
TACCCGGAGCAGTTCGCAGAGCGAGCCCACATTTTTGACACTTGGCGCCGCATCGTGCGGCGTTATTCGTTTGTAGAGTACGACGGGCCGCCGCTCGAACCGTTGGACTTGTACACGCAAAAGAGTGGCGATGAGATTGTCACGCAGTTGTACAATTTTATCGACAAGGGTGAGCGCGCTGTGGCGATGCGACCGGAGATGACGCCGACGTTTGCGCGTATGGTTGGCGCGCGTGCGCAGGCACTCCGGAAGCCGGTGCGATGGTTCTCCATTCCACAACTGTTTCGGTACGAGCGTACGCAGAAAGGCCGATTGCGCGAGCACTATCAGTTGAATGTCGATCTCGTTGGTGAGACCGACATGATGGCTGATGCCGAATTGCTGTCGATCGCGATTGAGATTATGCGTGCCTTTGGACTGACGTCCGATGACGTACGGGCGCGCGTCTCAGATCGACGACTCCTCAATGGGCTGCTGGAGCATTTAGCGATTCCTGAATCGGCGTGGCATGCGGTATATGCGGTGCTCGACAAGTTGGACCGACAGCCGCGTGAGGTGTCTGCCGAAAAACTTGCAGCGGCCGCGATTGCTCCTGATGTTGCGGAGTGCATTCTCGGTTTTGGCGCGCTCGATTTTTCCGCAGTTCAAGCGCAGTACGGTAGCGCGCCCGCTGTCGCAGAACCTATCGCGCGTTTCGCCGCGTATCTTGCGCACGCCGAAGCGTTTGGTGTGGCGTCGTGGGTGAAGTTTGATTTGACGATCGTGCGAGGTCTCGCGTACTACACGGGCATTGTCTTCGAACTGTTCGACGCCAAGGGTGACTTTCGCGCGATCTGCGGCGGCGGTCGTTACGACGCGCTGTTGGCGTCGCTTGGCGGTGCAGATTTGCCCGCGCTTGGCTTTGGTATGGGAGACGTCGTGCTGGGCGAGTTGCTGCGGGATCGTGGATTGATGCCGCGCGCCACATCACCAGTTGAGTTCTGGGTTTCGCAGTCGCCGCTGGACGCAGATTTTCCGTCGGCAATGGTGGGTACCGCAACCGCACTGCGACAGCGCGGCCGGATCGTGGAGTTTGCGTTGCGGGCACAAAAATTGGACAAGCAATTCGAGTCAGGTCGAAAGGCGGGGGCCGCGGCGTTCGTTATCGTCGATCCCGAAGTCGCACATTCACCGACGGTGCATGCACGGACGTGGCGAGTACGCCGCGCCGGACACGACGATGTCACATTCACAACGCTTGACGACCTAGTGACTTGGGTGTCGACGACGACAGGAACGAACATATGAGTGACGACAAGAAATTACCAACCCGTGCTGAAAACTTCAGCGACTGGTACAACGAACTTGTCTTGCGATCCGAACTGGCCGACTACTCGCCGGTCCGTGGATGCATGGTAATTCGTCCGCATGGCTATGGCGTCTGGGAGCGCATGCAGCGCGCGTTGGATGACATGTTCAAAGCCACAGGTCATGTTAACGCATATTTTCCATTGTTCATTCCCGAAAGTTTTCTGTCGAAGGAAGCGGAGCATGTAGAAGGCTTTGCTCCTGAGTGCGCAGTCGTTACGCATGGCGGTGGCAAGCTGCTCGAAGAACGATTAGTGGTGCGTCCAACATCGGAAACGATCATTTATTCGATGTTCGCCAAATGGGTCCAGAGCTATCGTGACCTTCCGCTGCTGTATAACCAGTGGGCAAACGTGGTGCGCTGGGAGATGCGCACGCGGTTGTTTTTGCGCACAATGGAATTTCTGTGGCAGGAAGGGCATACCGCGCACGTAACACACGATGAAGCGGAGCACGAAACACGTAAGATGCTCGGTGTGTATCGCACGTTCATGGAATCGTACATGGCGATGCCGGTGATTACCGGACTAAAAACTGATGCGGAAAAGTTCGCTGGCGCATTACGCACGTATTCGTGCGAAGCGATGATGCAGGATAACAAGGCGTTGCAAGCGGGAACGTCGCATAACCTTGGACAGAAGTTCGCGAAGGCGTTTGATCTCAAATTCCAAACGGAGCAGGGGACTGAAGCGTTTGCGTGGAACACGAGCTGGGGAGTGTCAACGCGCATGGTTGGTGGGTTGGTGATGACACATGGCGATGACGCAGGACTCCGACTCACGCCCAAACTCACTCCCATTCAGATCGTGATCGTACCGATCTACAAGACGGATGATGAGCGAGCCGCCACCATCGAAGCGGCGAAACGTATCGCGGATGAACTTGGTAGCTTTACGCGTCCGGACCATGAGCGCATTCGCGTGCATGTGGATGAACGAATCGGCATTAAGCCTGGCGCGAAATATTATCACTGGGAGTTACGGGGTATTCCGTTACGATTGGAGATCGGTCCCCGAGATCTAGCGGCTGCGTCGGGCATGTTGGTACGGCGCGATACGCGAGAAAAGCGCCCCATCGCGTGGGATGTACTACGCGCTGAGCTGCCGATCGTGTTGCAGCAGATCCAGGACGACATGTTAGCTGCCGCGCGCGCGCGCATGGAAGCGCACACGATTCGCGAGCGAATTAGTTATGATCGTTTCAAAGAGATCATGGCTGGTGATGGCGCATTCGTCTATGCCGGCTGGAATGGTGATCCTGCCGTTGAAGCGCGTGTGAAAGAAGAAACGAAGGCGACGATTCGCTGCATTCCCGACGCGGAGTTTCGTTCTGCCGTCGCGCCGACAACCTGCATGGTGACCGGAGAGCCCGCCAAATTTGAAGTGTTGTGGGCGCGGTCGTATTGAATACGCACGTGATGCCGGTTGGTGCGTTCTCGCGCGTTGACGGCGCGTTGCATGTCGAAGGTGTGCCGCTGGGCGTGATCGCGGCTGCCGTCGGCACCCCATGCTACGTGTACAGTGCCAACAGCATTCGCGCGCGTTACCAACAGTTGGCACAGGCTTTTGCAACCGTGCCACATCGCATCCATTTTGCGATGAAGGCCAATTCCAGTCTTGCGATTCTACGCCTGCTCCACGAACTTGGCGCTGGCGTGGATATCGTGTCGGGTGGAGAGCTGTATCGTGCGCACGAAGCGGGATTTGCTGGCGTCGATGTGGTGTTTAGCGGCGTGGGAAAAACAGCGCGTGAAATTGACGCCGCACTCGACGCTCGTGTGCAACTGATCAACATAGAATCAGAAGCTGAACTCGTGACGGTGAACGCAATTGCGAGCCGACGCGGCATCGTTGCTCCGGTGGCCTTGCGTATAAATCCTGAGGTCACGGTTGATACGCCGCATGAATACATCAAGACCGGGGAGAAGGGACAGAAGTTCGGCATTCCGCGTGATGATGTACAGCGTATTGGTGCACTGATTCGTGAACTCCCCAACGTTGCCTTACGTGGGCTCGGCATGCATCTCGGATCGCAGATCGCGAATGCGGACCCGATGCGCGAGGCATTGCCACGCCTGTTGCAAGCGATCGCCGTTATGCGCGCGCAAGGGCACGAGTTACAGTTTATGGACGTCGGTGGCGGGCTGGCGGTGCCGTACGCGCCAGGGGATCTCGACGCTGATGTTGATGGTTACGCGCGTCTCGTTTGCGACGCGGTGAGCGACAGCGGACTCACGTTGGTGCTTGAACCGGGGCGTTTCATCGTCGCAGAATCGGGCGTACTCCTTACCGAAGTCTTGTATCGCAAACATGCAGCCGGTAAAGATTTCGTCGTCACGGACGCCGCGATGAACGATTTGATGCGCCCTGCGCTCTATCAGGCGTATCATGGCATTGTTCCAGTAAATACCACCGCGGGGACGGTGATCGCCGACGTCGTAGGCCCAGTGTGTGAGTCGGGTGATTTCTACGCGAAGCAACGAGAACTCCCGGATGTGCAGGCGGGCGCATTGCTCGCGGTGCTCACCACTGGCGCGTATGGCTACACCATGGCGTCGAACTACAACTCGCGGACGCGTCCTACAGAAGTACTGGTGGATGCCGACCGCTTCGCGGTAATTACTGAGCGCGAACGTTACGAAGACTTGGTGCGCCTTGAACGCGCGCACCTCCAGTGGAGAACCGCCTGATGCGCATCGGATTGTTGTCGGACACGCACGATCGTTTACCTGCTATTCGCGAATTGTTGGAGCAGATGATTGCTGGCGGTGTGTCACTGATCATGCACGCGGGAGACTATTGCTCACCGTTCGCGCTTCAGCCATTTCACGATCTCTCGGTGCCGTTGCTCGGCGTATTTGGACGCAATGATGGAGATCGTGACGCACTGCTCGCTGCTGCGCAGACTGGATTCGGCGCGGCCGAGCTGTATGAATCACCGCATAGTTTTGACTTGCAAGGCAAGTCGGTTTTGTTGATTCACGATCTTGCTGATGTTCACCAACGATCGATCGATGGTCATGAGGTAATTGTGCACGGATTTACGCACATCCCGGAAATGAAAGCGCGTGGTGATTCGCTGCTGGTCAATCCGGGTGAAGGGTGCGGGTGGCTACACGGTGCACCAACAGGTGCAATCCTCGATCTCGATACAAAGTCGGTCGAGTTTCTGAAGCTCGCCGGTTCGGAGTGGAAATACTGATGGGGAGTCGCATACTGATTCTCGATTGCGGATCGCAATTCACGCAACTTATCGCGCGACGTGTTCGCGAAGCGCGCGTGTACTCCGAGATCCATCCAGCCACACGCTCCCTCGAATGGATTCGCGAGTGGAAGCCCGACGGCATTGTGCTCTCCGGTGGACCGAGTTCCGTCACGGATAGTGACGCGCCGACTATTTCGCGTGACGTCCTCAATGTCGCGCCTGTATTGGGGGTCTGTTACGGGATGCAACTCATTGCGCATCTCGAAGGCGGTGCGGTCGTTGGTGGTGGTCGTCGGGAGTATGGTCGCGCGGAAATTGAGATCGTCGAAGGTGCGGGCATTTTTGCTGGGTTTAGTGCTACCGAACGAACCACCGTGTGGATGAGTCACGGTGATCACGTGGAGCGTGTGCCACCCGGCTATGTGCTGACCGCGCGCAGTGGTGAGAACGTCGTCGCAGGATTTCGTCACGCATCGAAGCCCATACATGCGGTGCAATTCCATTCAGAAGTCGCGCATACTGCGCGCGGATCAGAAATTATTCAAAATTTCCTGTTTGGGGTTTGCGGGTGCACTCCAGACTGGACACCAGGACATTTCGTTGATCTCGAAATCGCTAAAATTCGCGCGCTTGTCGGTGATCGACAGGTGATTTGCGGCCTCTCTGGTGGTGTTGATTCGAGTGTTGCGGCGGCACTGGTCCATCGCGCGATCGGTGATCAACTCACCTGTATTTTTGTTGACACGGGCTTACTCCGATTGCACGAACGCGAGCAGGTCGAACAAACAATGCGCGCGCATTTTGGGATGAAGCTTATCACGGTACGTGCGGAGGATCGGTTTCTCAATGCACTGGCGGGTGAAGGGGATCCGGAGAAAAAGCGTAAGATCATTGGTCACACATTTATCGATGTCTTTGAAGACGCGTCGGCTGATGCTGGCGAGCAGGCGTCATTCTTAGTACAAGGCACCTTATATCCGGATGTGATCGAATCGGTGAGTGCGAAGGGTGGCCCGTCCGCGACGATTAAGACGCATCACAATGTTGGCGGCCT
>JANYFO010000256.1 GCA_025362635.1 Gemmatimonadaceae bacterium
GCCGTGTGTTCGACGATCCGCGACGCCACGATTCCAATCACGCCTGCGTGCCAACCTTCACTCGCGAGGACAAACGCGAACCGATCGCGCATGTCTGGTGCTTCAACTTGCCGCATGGCATCATCGAGCACCGCCCGATCCAAGTCTTGTCGCGCGCGATTTAACTCTTCCAAATCGCGCGCAATCGCATTCGCTTCGTCTTCGCGTTCCGACAGCAACAGCGCGAGTCCCAATTTCGCATCAGCGATGCGTCCCGCGGCGTTGAGTCGGGGAGCAAGGACAAAACCAACGCGACCCGCGGTAAGCGGCTTTCCGTCTAAGCCGGACGAGCGCATCAGCGCGCGAAGTCCCGGATGCTCCGATTCTGCAAGCAGCTTAAGGCCGTACCGCACCATGATTCGATTTTCGCCGCGCAAGGGCGCAACGTCCGCGATCGTCGCGAGCGCCACCAGATCAAGCTGGCGATGCGCCAACGTGCGCGACACATGGAACGCATCGCACAACGCGAGTGCGATTTTGTACGCGACGCCGACGGCCGCGAGATCTTTATCTACCGATAAGCATTCGACGCGACGCGGGTTGCACACCGCATACGCCGAGGGCAGTGGTCCGCCTGGCAAGTGATGATCGGTGATAATGACATCGATGCGGGCCGCCTGGAGTGTGTCGACCGCGTCGCGTGCACTTGTGCCACAATCGCACGTGATCACTAATGTCGCCTGAGCCGCCATGGCGGCTGCGACACCGGCTGGTCCCAAATCGTAGCCGTCGGTCAGTCGGTTTGGCACGAACGGGATGACATGCTGCGCACCAAGTCCGCGCAACACACGAGTCATCAGCGCTGTCGAACTCATTCCGTCGACATCATAGTCGCCGTGCACAAAAATGATTTCGTCCGCCCGCACTGCATTGGCAATGCGCTCAACCGCGCGTGGCAAATCGTAAATGGTCTCCGGCGCCGCCAGTTGCTCGAGACGTGGTCGCAAGAACTGCATGGCCAGCGTGGGCTCGGCATACCCGCGACTCGCGAGTAAGCGACACACGGGTTCTGGCAACGACAATGCCGTCATCAATGCGCGAACACACTCCGTTGACGGTTCGGCGATGGGCACCCAACGCGTGCTCGGCCGCATCCGCAGCACAGACTCCGCCGCATTGGCTTGGGAGTCTGACAGAGGTGAATTTCGGCGCAGCGCAGGCCGCGGCTTGGGAGCAGAAAAGGCTGTCACCGCTGAGAATGTATCGAGCGCGCCACCAAACAGGCACCCGAAAATGTGCCGCATGAGTGACGCGAACGCCGCAGTGAAGGGAAAACCCCCTCACTACCGAAGTTATGCGGTCGGTCGAGCGACATCAACGTACAAAAGTGCTCCACATCCCTCGCACGTTTCTATGACCACGCCGCTTGCCATGGAGGGACGTCGATTGCGCGGGATCGCCGTATCGCAACTGCCGCATGCATAGTCGGCACTGAGCGCGAAAACCGCCGCACCGTTGCGACGACTTTGTATGCGATCATAGCGTGCGAGTAACGTACGCTCAACGCCTTGGGCAGATCGCGCTCGGTGCACTTTTGCATCAGCGATTTCGCGGTCAATCGACCCGCGCTCACCGGCGTGCGCAGCGCGCACATCTGCTTGCTCTAGCGCTACCGTATCAATGGCACCACGGCTCAGCGTGGTGGCCGTGCGCAAATCCGTGATTCGCCGCGTGATGCCGAGGAGCTCACTCTCTTCGTCCGCAAGTACCTTCCGTGCGGCTTCGACTTGCGCGAGCGCCGCCGTCGCCTCCTTGAGTTTATGCGCTTGATCGAGCACCGCGACATTTTTTTCGTGTCGCTCTCGATGTTCGACCATGCGCGCCTCAAGCCCGTGCAGCCGCTCAAGTTCACGCTCTAACGCCGCCTCATTTCGTGTCGCCTCGTCCGCAACCCGTTGTTTGACCTTGTCGAGTGCCACCAATCGCGGCGACAACGAATCACGTCGCGTCTCGATCGCACGAATCCGCTCGTCGTCCTGCTGTACGATCAATAATGCTTCCAGCTCCGAATTCACTGCGCCTCCAGAAAGTTGACCAACGTGTTCACCCCTTCGGTTTAGTTCGTGGGCTGCGGATGGGCAAGAGCAAACGCAGTTCTCGATCCAATTCCATCCGTTCACGCATAAGCTCGATCTGACGCTCAACGGTCGCACGCGCCATCTCGGCCAGTATTTCGTCCATGCGCGCTTCCAATGGTCGCGCGTCCAGTCTTGCGAGACTCATGCTAATGTCGAGCGCGGCTTCAGTGGCATTTCCCTCGGCCGTGTTGGTGAGGTCGCGCAGCGCCTGAAGCGGTTGCGCGCTCAAGCCCTCCGCAATGAGCTCCAAATCGTCGTCATGACCGGCCGAGAGCAGCGCCTGAAATACGGCGCGATAACTGAGATCTCGAAATACGTCCGACCCGTGACGTTCGGCTACGCGTTCAACCAGCGATCGATCAATCAGCATCGCACGTAACACGGTGCGCTCTACCGGTTGGTCCTTCCGCGGACGAGGCGGCACATTGGTAGCCTGCCATTCGGGCCCCGTGACTTTCCCTCGCTTTCCCTTCCACGCGCTGCGCGCCTGCGCGTTTGCATACGGAGATGGGGCGGACACGGCATCAGGCGCACGATCCAAAACATGCTCCGACGATGCCTCTGCGGATGGTCCTGGGTCGCCATCGTCACGCGCCCCGGCACCACGCGCCCCGGCGGCCCGCGCGGTTCGCGACATTGCCGGTGGTTCGTCGGCCTCACTTGCGAGCATGCTTTTATCAAGGTGCGAGACCTCGGCCAACCGTGCGAGATACAACTCGCGCGTGAGCGGATCTCGCGCTGCACGAATCGTTGGCAAGAGCTTGTCGATCGCGAGGCGTTGTTTTCGCAAATTCGCAAACCATCCGAGTCGCTCGAGCACCTGTACTTGTCGATCAAAAATATCAATCGCTTGCGCGAGCAAGGTCTCTATGCCACCGCGCCCATGCTTCCGAACAAAGGTGTCTGGATCATCACCGTCAGGTAGCGTGACGACACGCACTGACGCACGATGACGCAGCAGCTCCTTGCCAGAGCGAAACGTCGCCTTCTGCCCGGCTTCATCACTGTCATAAAGTAAGAAGACCTCGGGTGCATATCGCACGAGCAATTCGCCCTGCTCCTCCGTTAGCGCGGTGCCGAGTGGCGCCACCACCTCTTCAATACCGGCCAGCGCAAGACGAATCGCGTCGAGATAACCCTCGACAACGATGGCGCGGCTATTTCGGCGCATCGCATTCTTTGCCGCATATAAGCCGTACAACGTTCGACGCTTTTGGAAGACGCCCGATTCACCACTATTGAGATATTTCGGTGCATCATCACCCAGCGCTCGACCTCCAAACGCCACGTGGTGGCCGAGTTCATCCACAATAGGGAACATGATCCGCCCGAAGAACCGTTGACGCGGCTCGGTCTCGCCATCGCGTAACACAAAAAGTCCGGCTTCGAGCAAACGGGCATCGTCAAAGCCAAGGCCATGCAGATAGCGGCGCAGTGACTGCGAATCACGAGGCGAAAAACCAATACCAAATCTTGCGCACGCACTGTCATCAATGCCACGTCCGCTCAAATACTCGCGCGCATCACGACCAATACTGTCAGCGGCCAGCTGCGTGCGAAACCATTCCGCGGCCGTCGCTAACAACTCCCAATTTCGTTCATTCGGATCGGCGACGACCATGCGCGACGGCGTGTCAATCACCTCAATCCCAACTCGCTCACCGATCAGCTTGATCGCGCTCGGCCAATCGAGACCAAGCCGCTTACGTACAAATGTAAAAACGTCTCCGCTTTCTGAGCAGACAAAACAATGGTAACTGCCTTTTTTTTGCGATACCGAAAAGTTTGGTTTTGTACCGCCATGAAATGGACACGCGCCGCGATAGTCAGTGCCGCTGCGCTTCAGTGGGACATACTCCGAAATGATCTGCACGATATCAGCGGCAGAGCGCACACGTTCAACAGTTTCGTCGGAGATCATGCGTCGATCATGCCAGTTCGGCGACCGTTACACCAGCACCGCCTTCGTTCCACGCGCCAAGGCGAAACCCGCTGACGCGCGTGTCTCTCTTGAGCATTTCGCTCACACGCGAGCGAAGCGCACCGGTACCCTTGCCGTGAATTATTCGCAGTTCGCGCAAGTCCGCACGAATGGCTGTGTCGAGCGCCTGCATGACACGATCGTCGACTTCATCCACACGAACGCCGCGGACATCGACTTCACGCACTGGCTCGACGTCCGGGAGACTGCTGGACAGCGATAGTCGAAAGGCCGGTGGTGGTGGAGCCGCGGTGCGCGTCAACGCGCTGAGGGGCACGGACAACGTCATAGAACCGACCGCCACACGCGCATCGGTGCCGCGTACCGACACGATTCGTCCGAGCTTACCACCGAGTGTTTCGACCAACACGTCGTCGCCTGTCGCGAATGGTGCGGCGGCGCGTAACTCGGCCGCACTCGGAACGCGCGCTGCTGGTACTGTGCCCGGAACCGCTGCGCCGGAACGTTCTTCGCGTTGCTTCGCGGCCAAGCGTTCGCGCGCGCGAGATTCTAGCAAGGCCACGCGCCGTGCAGCTTCGCCCTGCGATGCGGCCGCTTCTTCAATCGCTCGACGCGCGGCTCGTGCCGCTTCATCGAACGCGTCCGCCTGCTCTATCGCCGTCGTACGCACGCCGGCGATCGCGCGCTCCACTTCCGCGCGCGCTTCAAGCAGATACTTCCGTGCATCTTGCCGTGCGCTACGCTCAATCTCGCGTTCTCGTTCGCGCACCTTAAGTTCGCGATCTGCGACCGTAGCCAATCGCGACCGAACTTTATACTGCTCGGTATCCATCAAGCGTTCGCGATCGGTGAGCAGCGCTTCGCGCGCTTCAATGTCGGCCAACAGTACGGCGAGGTCGCGCTCACCTGTTGGAAGTCGATCTTCCGCCCGCTGCAGCACGTCCTCAGGTAATTGCAGACGTCGTGCGATGCTGATGCCGTAGCTGCGTCCGGGCACACCCTTCAACAATCGATATGTTGGTGCGAGCTGCACCGCATCAAACTGCAGCGACGCATTCACCACGCCGTCAACTTCGGTAGCCAACAACTTGAGTTGACCAAGGTGTGTGGTGGCGAGTGTAAGCGTTCCGCGGTGTGTGAGTGTTTCAAGAATAGCACCACCCAGCGCAGCGCCTTCTGCCGGATCCGTGCCCGAGCCCAATTCGTCGATCAGCACTAACGATGCGGCAGACGCCATGCGCAAAATCTCACCCAAGTTTTTGACGTGCGCACTAAAGGTGGAGAGGCTTGCTTCAATGCTTTGCTCATCACCGACATCCGCAAACACATCATCGAACACGGGTAGTCGACTGGTCGGGCCAACGGGTGCCGGCACGCCCGCTTGCGCCATCATCGAGAGCAACCCGATTGCTTTCAGCAACACCGTCTTACCACCGGTATTGGGGCCCGAGACGAGCATCGTGCGTTCAGCGGCACTTAATGTCAGATCGAACGGCACTACGACAGTACCGCGCGCGAGCAAAAGGGGGTGACGTCCATCCACAATCACGAGTCCGTCAGACGCCGCGCCAAACGTCAGCGGCGCACAACCGTTATCGATCGCGTATCGCGCGCGCGCGTACAACGAATCGAGCGCTACGAGTGCGTCAAATGCGCCACGCATCGTTTCGTGATAGGGTCGCAGCGTTTCGGTGAGCGCCTGCAACACTCGCTCAACTTCGCGTTGCTCTTCGAGCTCGAGCTCGCGCAGTCGATTCCCGAACTCAACGGCTGCTGGCGGTTCTACGAAAATTGTTTCGCCCGTACCTGAACTGTCATGCACTATGCCGCCGACATAACCGCGTCCACCACGGCGCATGGGCATGACCCATCGACCATTGCGAACCGTGACCGAAAGGTCACTGACTTGATGGTGTGGTTCGAGCTTGCGCATTTCGCGCTCAAGCAGCCGCACCAGTTCCCCTTCCGCTTGCCGAAGCTCTCGACGGACACGACGAAGACTCGGCGAAGCGTCGTCTCGCACCGTGCCGTCATCGGCGATGGCACGTGCGATGCCGTCCTCGATGGCTCGGAGATCGACGAGCGCAACGACGAGATGTGAAAGGAACGCGAGCACGATGGTCGGGCGACGTGGGTCACGCAACGCGTCGCGTGTGCGTCGCGACGACCGTAGCAGTGTGGCACCCTGCAACAGTTCCGTTGCCGTCCAGCTCAGCGCGCCAATTCGCAGTCGTTTAAGCGCGTCGGCGAGATCGGGAATAGGTTCGGCGGGCCAGCCATTCTCCGACGAGACCAACGATCGAACCGCGTTCACACGAGCGTGCTCGCCGTCGATCCAACCACGATCCACGCTTGGCTCCAACGCGCGCACGGCGGCGGCTCCCGGCGCGGAATGCGCGCGTCCGGCCACGTACGTCATGAGACGCGGGAATTCTAGAATACCGAGGGCGTGCGCGTTCATCGGGATAGCGGGGTGCCGAAGCCAAAAACCCGAACCGGCGTATACGCAGGTCCGGGATCAGGCAAAGCTGCTTTGTAGATCAGAATGCTGTTGCTGTCAGCCGCGCGTGAGTTCTTCGCGAGCTATCGAATTGATCGTGCTGCCATCTGCGCGCCCTTTAAAGAGCGGCATCACGCGCGCCATCACCGCGCCGACGTTGGTCGCACCTCCAGCAATCGCAACGCGAATCGCCGCGCGAAGTTCGTCCGGACTCACTTGGGCAGGCAAATACGCTTCAAGGGCTAGCGCTTCGGCTTGCTCCTTCTCTGCGAGATCCGTTCGTCCTGCTTTGCCATACAGTTCGACCGATTCTTTGCGCTTTTTTATACCTTTTCGAATAACGTCAACCACGTCTTCGTCCACTGCATCACGTCGTAGCTCAATCTCACGATTTTTTACTTCGGAGATGACCATGCCAAGCAGGAGCAACTGATTCTTGTCTTGCGCACGTCGAGCCAATGTTTGATCTGCTTGCAACCGCACAAGCAGCGCAGCGCCGCCAGCGGTCACGAGAAAACTCAACCCTGACGCGTACGACGATTTTTACGAACAGCCGCGTTCATTTTGCGCTTGCGACGCTCGGACGGCTTTTCATAGTGACGATGCTTGCGCAGATCGGACAGGATACCGGCCTTCTCGCACTTCTTTTTGAAGCGCTTAAGGGCCCGCTCAAAATTCTCGTCCTCGTGAATGATGACTTCGGACAAACTCAATCTCTCCCTGTGGTCCCGTTCACTGTTCTTGCACGAGGCGGCAAGAACACAGCGACAGGAAACGCGGCTCGCGCGATCGCTCACGGCAGGAGGTGCCGAGGGCTTCGCGCGTCCTAAGTAAAGGCACGACAGCCTTGTATCTTACCTAGAGTTGGCGAGACGGTCAAGGCGCTTGAGCCTATCCGGGCGGCCAATGCATCGCTCGACCGCCCAACACGTGCGCGTGCAGATGAAGAACTGACTGCCCAGCGTCGGCACTCGTATTCAGCACCAGCCGAAATCCAGACTCGGCCACACCTTCGGCGCGGGCAACCTCGATCGCCAGTTGCATCACCGCGTTCAAATGCGCCGGATCTGCTTCGAGCACAGACGTCACGTGTGTGCGAGGGACGACCAAAACGTGCACCGGCGCCTGCGGGTGGATATCACGGAAGGCGACCGCCAACGCGTTTTCTGCCACGAATGGCACGGGCACATCGCCACGCGCGATACGACAGAACAGACAATCGTCACTAATCACCGTTGCTCCGCGTGGAAAAAGAAAGCGCGCTTCTTGCGATGCCGAGCGCGGCGATGCCCGCTGTTTCAAAACGCAAAATGGTAGGTCCTAAACGTGTTCGGCGAAAGCCGGCCGCTTCAAGTGCAGCAAGTTCGTCGTCTTCGATTCCCCCTTCCGGTCCGAGGGCGATCACCACCGGCGCTGCGTTCGCGTGCACCGCATCACCCATTGGCATGCCGTGCAGATCTAACACCACGCGATTCCCTGGCGGCGACGCCAAGAGTGCGCGCTCGAGATTGGCCTCGGGAAATAACTGGGGTAGCCACGCGCCCTCGGACTGCGCAAGCGCGCCTTCCATTCGCGTGCGCACTTTCGTTTGAAAGGTGGGACCCTCGCCTCGCGGTAAAACGCTGCGTGAGCGCCGCCAGAGCACTGGTCGCCAACTCGTACACGCCAATTCGCACGCCTTTTCGGCTAACCACAACATGCGATCCTTATCAGCGACCGGCACCAGCAGATGCACGGCGGGCAAAAGATCGACGATGCGACATTCTTCGACGTCAATCACCGCCTGCGACTTGGTCAAGCGCGCGATTCGCCCTGCGCCAATACAACCCTGCCCGTCGCGCAGTCCAACGATGGCACCGATGTCGAGGCGCAACACGCGCATATGCCGTGCGGCCTGCTCGTCAAGCGCGCAACTGCTGCCTACCGCAAATGCGTCCGCGGTGACAAACGTGGGCCTGCCGGCCGCTAGGCCCGCGCGATCGACGCCGACCACCAGATGTCCTCGGCATCTTCATTTAGCACCGTCCAGCCGGTTGTGTGCAAATACTGCAACATTTGATCGCGCTCTTCCAACAGAATGCCGCTAATAATCACCCCACCGTCGAGCGTGATCGACGTGGCGATAATTGGTAACAGCTCGACCAACACCGACGAGATAATGTTGGCCAACACGACGCGCACCGGGGCAAGCAACGGCAACAGTGCGGCCGCATCCGCTTCGAATAAATGCACCTGTCCAATCACGTCATTGCGCTCCACGTTTTCCTGCGCATTCGTTGTCGCCTCGCCATCAAGTTCAACAGCATACACACACAGTGCCCCGAGTTTTGCAGCGGCAATACTCAGCACGGCACTGCCAGAGCCCAAATCTGCAACCACATCTCCGACTCGCAATACCGCCGGAAGTAATCGCACAACGCCGCGTGTCGTCGCGTGATCGCCAGTGCCGAAAGCCATCCCTGGATCGATAACAATTGTACGCGATAGATCGCGACCCTCGACCAGCCACGGAGGAGCGATCGAAAGCGCACCCAATTCGTGCGCTCCGATTTGCGCCTTCCACGCCTCGCTCCAATTGATGTCGGCGACCGGTGCGGTTTCGATAATCACATCACTGTCCGCGCGCGATAACGCCTCATGCACCGCGACTAAATCAGTGCCAGGCGCAAAGTGCGTCACGAGTGAAGAGCCGTCTTCGTGTACGCCTTGAGCGCCCACCGCAAAGAGCGCCGCGAGACATGCACGGCGCGCGCGCTCATTATCCGCGGATGGACGCGCTCGCACGCTTGTCCACGTCATCTCATCGTTATGCGCCAAGGGCTTCCTTCATTCTGGACCAAATGCTCTTTTCCCGCTGTGGTGGCACTTGCCCCTGTAATGACGACAACTGTTTGATCAATCCCTCTTCCTCTGTCTGCAGCGCCTGCGGCGTCCACAGCTGCACTTTGACATGCAGGTCACCAACGCCCGTGGCGTTCACGCGCGGCAACCCGCGTCCACGCAGGTGAAAAACCGCACCGCTTTGCGTACCAGTCGGGACACGCAGCGACAAATCGCCGAGCACACCCGGCACGCGAATGTCGGCGCCGAATACCAATTGCGGATACGTCACGAGAGCTTCGCAAAAAAGATCTTCGCCATCGCGATCAAAACGTTCATCATCTTCGACTTCGAACACAACCAGTACGTCGCCGCGCGTACCGCCGCGCGGTCCGATGTTGCCCGATCCGCGCATCGTCATATACTGGCCCGTTGCAACACCAGCGGGGACAACAATTTTGAGCGTTCGTTCCGCTCGCGCACGTCCTTCGCCACGACACTTCTTGCACGGCGCAGCGACCACAACCCCCTCACCGGCGCATGTTGGACATGGCGCAACCGACACAAACTGTCCAAAAAACGAACGCTGCGCGCGTCGTACTTCACCGGCACCACCACACGTAGCGCACGTTTGTGGTTTTGTACCCGGTTCCGCGCCCGACCCGTCGCACTTGTCGCACGCTTCGAGCACCTTGAGAATAACCGTCTTCTCCACGCCCATCGCCACTTCCGACAGCGTGAGTGCAAGCGGCAACTTGATGTCAGCCCCTGCACGTGGGCCGGAGCGTCGGCCGCCGGAATTGCCACCGAACAGATCACCAAATCCCCCAAAGTCGCGCATGAAAATGTTCA
>JANYFO010000258.1 GCA_025362635.1 Gemmatimonadaceae bacterium
GAAAATCACCGACGTATTGTGACCGCCAAAGCCAAATGCGTTGCTCATCGCTACGCGGACCGTGCGACGAATCGCGTGATTTGCGGCGAGTGGGACATCACACTCGGGGTCTTGCTCATCCACGTTGATCGTCGGCGGTACGATGCCGTGCACCATGCTCAAAACCGACAACACCGCCTCAGCTGCACCCGCCGCACCGAGCATGTGACCGGTCATGCCTTTCGTCGACGTGGTGATCATCGCGTCCGTGCGCGCACCAAACACGGCGCGCACCGCTCGACACTCCGCCGCATCACCAAGCGGCGTTGACGTGCCGTGCAGGTTGATCGCATCAACGGCATCGAGCGCTACGCCCGCATCACGCAGCGCCGCCTCCATCGCCAGCCGCGCACCTAGCCCCTCGGGGTGCGGGGCCGTCAGATGATACGCATCGCACGCGGCACCGACACCTGCTAGCTCGGCCAGAATTGTTGCACCGCGCGCCTCGGCATGTTCGGCTAATTCTACCACTAATACCGCAGCGCCCTCGCCGAGCACAAATCCGTCACGCGCTGTGTCACACGGACGACTAGCGAGTGTTGGCGCGTCATTGCGGGTGGACAGGGCGCGGGCAGAACCAAATCCACCGAGGCCGAGCTGCGTGATCGCCGCTTCGCTGCCTCCGACGACCATGACGTCCGCGCGCCCCGCGCGAATCGAATCCAACGCGCTCATCAAATTGTCGTTGCCAGTCGCGCACGCTGACACCACACAGTGATTGGGTCCGCGTAATCCGTGCTGCATGGCCACCATCGCACCCGCGATGTCGGGAATAATCATCGGCACAAAAAATGGAGAGATCCGATCGTGCCCTTCCGTAAGATGCGACTCGGCCTGCGTTTGAAACGTTTGCATGCCGCCCTGCCCGCTGCCAATCATCACGCCCATGCGCGCGCGTTCGGCGTCGCTCAACGTGTTCGTATCAATGCCGGCGTGCGCAATCGCTTCGTTTGCTGCGGCCATGGCGTACTGTGCAAAACGATCAAGCCGTCGCGCAAGTTTACGATCCATCGCCGTTAACGGATCGAAGCCTTTCAACTCACAAGCGAACGTGGTTGCAAACGTGGTCGCGTCAAAGCGCGTGATCGGTGCCGCGCCGCTAACGCCGCGAATAGCGGCATCCCAGAACGACGGCACGTCCAGACCAATCGGGGTAACTGCGCCCAAGCCGGTCACGACGACACGGCGCGATCGAAAGGGGGCGGTATTTGTTGTGCTCATGCTCGGGCTCTGCGTGAATTCGTTGATCTGCGGCGCGCAGGGAACAGAGTGCAAAGTTAATCGGTGCGACAATAGTTACGACGCTCGTCCCCGGCCGCGCTTGCGTCTTTTTGCCAGCTTCGCCGCCGCGAGCTGCTCGACTTCGGCGATGGCGGCTTCGCGCGCGGCAATCTCCGTCTCTCGACGCATCCACTCGCTACGATCTCTCGCCTCTGCTTCGCGCGTACGGCGCAAACTCTCCGCCTCTTTCCACGCCGCAACTTTTGCGTGATTCCCACCAACGAGCACGTCGGGCACCAGCAAGCCACGAAAATCCGCCGGTCGTGAATAGCTCGCCGCGCTAATGCCACGATCATAAAACGAATCGGTGCGTGCACTTTCCATGTCGCCCATTGCTCCCGGCAGGAGACGCGCTATCGCGTCAACAATGGCCAACGCTGCCGGCTCACCACCACTCAAGACGAAATCGCCGAGTGACAGTTCTTCGGTGGCGAGATGTTGAGCGACGCGTTCATCGACGTCTTTGTAGTGACCGCATAACAATGTGAGTTCGGTACCCAGCGAGAAGCGCATGGCGTCAGCGTGCACAAATTTTTTGCCGCGCGGTGACAGCAAAACAATCGGTGCAACGGCGCCGATGGATTCGACAGCTTCAAAAAACGGTGCGGGCTTCATCACCATACCCGGTCCGCCACCGAATGCATAATCGTCCACAGTGCGATGCCGGTCGTGCGTGAAGACGCGCAGATCAACGACGTTGTAC
>JANYFO010000272.1 GCA_025362635.1 Gemmatimonadaceae bacterium
ACAAGAATAGCATTGATCAATTTGACGACGGGCGCTTCATCAACCTGTGCCGCCAGAACGTTTGCATCAACATTCGCTTCTTCTTGTGCTTCAATGACTTCCACATCGTCTTCGTCATTAGCGATGTCTTGCAACAACGACTGCATGTGAATTTCTGTGGCTTCGTAATGCTTTTCAATGGCGGTGCGCATTGAATACTCACCCGCCAACACCGGAACGATGTCGTAACGCGTGATAAACTTTAGATCGTCGATCACACCCATCGCCGTGGGATCCGCGATGGCTACCGTGAGAACGCGTCCTTCGCGCTTGAGCGGGAGCACGATGTGCTTGGATGCCAATTCTGCCGGAATGAGCTTCAGCAGCTTTTGATCAATTTCAAATCGTGTGAGATCAATAGCCGGCATGTGATACTGCCGCGCCAGCATCCGTACCACATCTGTTTCCGCTACCATTCCCAAACGAACGACCGTGAGGCCAAGACGTTGGCCGGGGTGTTGTTCCTGTTCGTTCAGCGCCTTGACCAAATTTTCCTTCGTGAGCAATCCCTCGCGGACGAGAAGATCGCCCAGTCGCTCAATAGCGCGAGTGGAAAGAGGAATTGCAGAAGCAGCCATGTGTCTTAGTAATGCTCAGAATAGTGTGAAACGAGGTACCTGCGCGACGATCGACCCTCACTTTGTAATGGACGGTGCCCGCCGCCAAACGTCACAAGAGGCGCGAGGCGCGCCGCTGTGTGCGCACCGATGCCGCGCACGTGACGCAGGTCGTCGATGGATCCATAAAGACCGAACGAGTCTCGACGCGCCAGAATGCGTTGAGCGAGGGCAGGACCGACACGCGGTAGCCGTTCAAGTTCATTTGCGGACGCATCGTTCACGTCGAGTGGATTGGACGGAGTAGGCGCTGCTGGGCCAGTAGGGAGTGTCGGCAGCGACAAGGCGGAACTGGACAAGGTTCCTTTTCGCCCGGATCCTGCACTGGTGCTCTTTATCGCTCGTTTTCGGCGGTGGCCTGATGAATTATTTTCTCGCGCGGAGTCGACGGCGGCGATCTGCGCGCGCAGTTCCTCGCCGTTGAGCGTTGGGGAGGGAACGCGATCGGTGCGTTGGGTAGCGGCGGTGACGTCATGCTCAAATTGTCGTACGCCGATCACGCGCACGCCGCCGCCAACCACGGCAACGGCCGCAAGAAACATGAGTGCGCGACGTTCAGCGGCGGTGGGCATGACCCATGGTATACTGGAGCGTTTGCTGCTCCGTTACCAAAAGTGTGCGCGTACGATGATTTGGACGCAACACTATCCCTAATCCCTTCTCCCTACTCCCTTCTCCCTACCTCAGCTCTCCCGCAAAAAAGCGCAAACTCATCACCACACTGATTGCCGTATTTGAAATGCGTCGATTGTAATTTCGATCAAACGTTAAGACTTGTGAACCCGTCAAACTAAACGTGACCAGTTCTGACAGGTCCGTATTTGCATTGAAGTTGAACGCACGACGCCCATTGTCCGTCAGGACCGACGACGCACCAATTAACGTGGATGTCGTGCCGTCTATTGTCGTGCTACTGGTAGCACCACCGACAACGGAAATTGTTTGATCTGACACATACGTCGCTTGGGTGCGCAAATTGCCACGTGTATTCCATTTCTTGGGCAGCTTGAATTGACGCGCGACATCGATCGACATACGCTTTGATTCGCCGTTGGTGATGGAGCCCGGTCGAATCTCCTCGCGCCACGAATGATCCAGTGAACCATTCGTGGTGAGTCCGCCGAGAAACGCCCACGTAATGCTGGCCGAAATCGGCTGACTGCGCGACAGCGCGCGGCTGCGATCAGCCGTTCCACCGGCATCGTTGGGAATGACCGTCTGTTGTACACTTTCGGTGTATCGACCGGTAAGCGTCAGCGCAGTGAAGATTTTTGCAAGGCGCACGGGTCGCCAATTCCAGTTTGCACTTATATCCGGATATGTGCGTTGATCGCTCGTGATCAACGCCTGAAATCCGTCCAGCGAACGACGCGTCCAAGTTTCTGACGTGCTGTTGTCCAGATGCGTACGAATTGACAATGCATACGGCAAGTTCAGCGAGCCGGTCGCATTGAGTTGCCGCACGCGACCGGCTGATGTGGCGAGATTGGAATTGAGTCCGCGGAAATCACGAAGTCCGCCAAGTCCAAGCTGATACCCGAAGCCTGGCAACAGTGCGGTGTTATCGTAGTTCGACGTGAGACTTTGCGACCAATTCACGTCGATGGGCGCGAGCCAGCGGCCGAACGCGCGCCACACGCTCTTCTCGGCCGCGCGCGCTGAAAACAGTCGTCCGAGATCGAGCGTGGTCCCGGTTCGCCACGTTTGGAACGCTCCAAGCCGCTTGGGCAATCGATACGCACCAGTCGAATCGCCTTCACGGAGCAGTGAGCGCGCGTTTGGATCTTTGTTCAGGTCAAAACGCGACGTAAACTCTATGCGTGGCCGAAACCAGATCGATACACTGGGTTGAAATCCAATGGCCGATGTCAGTGAACGATCGCGTTCCAATCCAATGGGCGCGCCGAGAAATTTCAAACGCTCAGCAGCGGCTGCTTGACGCCGGTCGGCGCTGTCGGGAAGCGAGGTTGCATCGCGATAGTCGCGCAGATCGAGCGTTTGTTGCGCCACAATGCTCGCCGACGTGCCTGCGGTTGGTGCGAATCGTAACTCGCCCGTATTGCGCCACACGTGCGTGAGGCCGCTTACCGTTTGTCCGGTGTCCGTTGGTGACGCAGCGGCCTTGGTGAACGACGTGAACGCATTCGCGTTGCGCGCCATCGCGCTCGTTAACCGCATTTGCGTGGGTCGCCAACGGAAACGCTGCGCACGAAACCCGCGAATCGCATCGGTCTCACGCCAGCGTTTGGGTAGCGCACCAAACAGCCGATCCAGCAGACTAGGCAACCGACCTTCACGTGTATCGTCACTAATATCGACGGCGCCGCCGAGTACGTAGTTGGCGTTACTGGCCTCTTGGAACGCGCTGCGCGTTGCCCCGGACGACCACGCACCATTGAGTGACAATCCGTTCAACACCGGTGCGTACCATCCGTGTGTGAGTGGCGCCGCACGCCTCAGTGCGAGCGAATACCCGACGCGCGAATCCTTTGGATTGCGCAAGCCATTGATACCCGTTGCCCGGACGTCCGTCCGATTAATAAAGAGCTGTTCCACACCTGCGCCCGCGTAATCCACGCTGAAGGGCAGTACGATGCCGAGTCGTGCGGGAAGCATGCGTTCAAGGTGAAACGTGCTCCCGACACTGACGCCACTCGTGGTAAGGAATGACGGCGTTTCACCGAGTTGTCGAAAGTTTGGATCGCGCCGATTAACATTTAATCGGAATTCTGCGAGATCGGCCGCATTAAATGCGAGTCCAAGTTCGCCTGCGAATCCAATGTCGTCGACGACGTCGGTAAGGCGAATGTCGTCAATCCATAGCTCGAGCGAATCGTTCGCGATGATGGCGTTGCCCCCGCGCGGAATACTGTCCACACGAACAAACCCAACCGAGAGTTCTTGCACGCCGGCCAAGTTTGGTGGTGTGACGCTTGGATCAGCACTGTATACGATGTAGCCATCCTGACAAACTGCATAGCGACGGACAATCAATCCTGTCGGCAATCCCGAACGCTTTATCAGCTCTAAGTCGGTGCCGGAGCAAGAAATAGAGTCTTTGGATGCCGTCAGGAAATTATTTTCCAATTGAGCACGAAGTGCTTGGAATCGCGTGAGATCAACACGTATTTCCGGATCCCACGCACTCTGCGACGGGCCGGAGCCAACCGGCGTTCGATACATGTAGAAATTATGTTCGTCGCGACCAATTTTTATGAATCCATTGAGTTCTCCATTCACACCCCATCCGTTTCCGCGACCGCGCATCCACACGCGCAACGAACGGTAGCCCATGAAGCTCTTCGTGCCTTCGGGGAACCGGTAGTACGCCTCCGCGCGATCAAACGTGCGAAATTGCTGGCCTGGAATGCCGGCCTGCAATCGCAGTGCGCGTTCATTGACTTGTACGACAGAATTCGTGTAACCGGCGGACTTTGTTTCGGCGGCTTCGATCACGCCGGGCGGCGCACTGTATGGAAGTGTGGCGGACGAATCAAGCGTCCCGACGACGCCGGCAATCACATACCCGTTGATTGGCCCAAGCGAATCGCCAGCCGCGCCAGAAATCGGACGCTCGGCGCGTTTGAGCCACGGCGCGCCAACCAACTTGAACCGTGCGAGCGCAATCTGTTGGAACGCGTCGTCCTCAACCGCCGCGCTCGACACCATCGTCATGCGCAGTGCGCGCATGCGACGCTCGTTGGGCGCATTCTGTTCCTCGAGCGGTGCTCGCCAATTGAGTTTGATCTGCACCCAGCACAGCGAATCACCGGTCAAGCCCGTGGTGGTCGACGGCGCCGACTGATAGCACTTGCCAACGCGCGTCCAATTGCGCGTGTCTCCTAAATTCACGGAAAATCGCCGAAACTGCTCTTGATCGATTGCAGCACTGGGGATGTTGAGCTGACCGTCGAGGTCGATGTCTTCCTCATCGAGCCGACTATTGCGCACGGTGCAGTTGGCACGACTGTCGCCCAATTGTCGCGTATCCTGGACGGCTGCGGAGCACAGCGTGACCTTGTTGGCCGTCGTGATTGTTTCAGGTGACTTTGTTCGGTCGACAATCACGATGGTGTCCGCCACGTCGCCCGGCAGCCCTTTATCGTTTTCGATCGCGTTGAATGTGCGTGAAAACGGATCGCGTTCGGAATCGAATCGATCATATCCCACCAATCGTTTTCCTCGATACGTACTGTCGGGGCGACTGGATTTTGGTGATCGATTAATGGTGAGTGTCTCGGGTGCGAACGCGACGCTGTTCTCACTGATTTCGCCGAAATCAAAGACAAGTGTTGGATTGCGCTTCACCTTGGCGGCTTCCGACTTCAGCAATACGAAAAACTCAATATTCTCGACGCGCGACAAGTCCGCTCCATTCGGATTGAGCACGTAGCGAAGCGATCGCCAACGCCGACCGGACGGCGTAGTGCCGACCATGCTGTTGTCACCAATCGTCCACGCGAAGCGGCGAACATTTGTGTCCGGTTGATAGTCGTAAATACCGCCCGCTTTGAGCGGATGGAGTCCGAGCCAGAGTAGTTGCTCGTTCTGCTGCACACCAGCGCCAGCGGTTCGCACGAGTGGATCGATTTGTTGAATGCTGAACTGCAAAAAGTTATTGCCGTCAAACCCATTGTTTTGGTACGCCAACGTCGTTGCGCGATTCAACGCGAGCGTATTGCTGCCAATCACGCTTGGCAACCGTGTACCGAGTGATGGTCGCGAGCTGAAATACCATGCGCCTTCGGCCAAAGAAATTGGGACACCCGCATCACCCTCAAACGATTCGATATACGCCTGCCCCGCAGAATTCGGCTGTGGTTTGCTCATCGCGAATTCGCCTTGCAATTGCACACGTGAGCGCGTATTCCCTGCACCAAACGGCAGCTTGCCCAGTGCGCGGCTGACGAGCGGTGCGTCCCACGCGAGATTGGCTGTCATTCCAGCGACGAGTGAGCCGTTTGGCTCAAAGCCCAATGGCGGTCGCGTAAGTGATGAATTTTGCTGCTGCGAAATGGCGGTGAACGAAATCTGTCCGTTGTCGAGCGGGAACTGCGACGCAAACCCCACGATGGTGGTGGGCGCCGCTGCAAACTGCGGATTCTCTTCGTATCGCACCGTGACTTGTCGCGCGCGCGGAAAGAGCGTGTCGGGTCGACTAAAGGTGATTGTGCCGAGATCGTAGTCGATTTTATAGTCGGTGTCGCGCACCAACAGTTGTCCTTCAAGCGCCACACGTTCGGAGTTGGGCCGCAATTGAATGGAGTTGAGCCGGATGGACTGCGTGGCACCACCGCCTTCCGACTGATATTTGGCGAGCAATCGGTAGATGGCCTGCGGACGCTGCGCCGAGTAGAGATACTCATTGGGGTAGCGATACAACGTGTCGTTGGCCGGGTTGGCGAGGGGTTGCGCGAGTCCCGCGCGAGCAAACGGCTGGAGCGACGGAAACATCACGAAGTAGTCGCGAATCAGTTTCTGTTGCCCACCACTCGCCACCGAAAAATTTGGATCATTTGGTCTCGGCCACACACGATTTTCCAAATCAAATGCCGATGGATTCGTGGCTTGCGAGAGTCCGAAGAGCTGAAGATAGGTCTCACCGCGTGATGGATCGAACGGCTTTTCTTGATCGCCGGAGGTTCCGGTTACCACTTTCAGCGTGATCGTCCCGCGTTGCACATCTTCGCCACCCAACCGATACACTGACTTAATTTCGCGAAAGAAATACTCAAGATTGGTGGGCTGCAACTCTGGTTCCCACAGGAGATTGGCAAATTGCGGCGCGTCGGTGAGTTCAATGTCCGGAGTGCCGCCGGTGTTGACATGGCGTCCCGGCACTCCGTTTTGCGTGACTTCGTACGCCACGGCCAGTCGTTCACTACTCGCATCAACCGGTCGGACGAGTGAGATCCACAATTGCGATGGATCCACGTAGTAGTCCACATTTTCGCGCAGCAGTTCGTATGTCTGTCGTGTCGGGTTACGTGCGCCGCGCACAGAAAATTGTGGACCGCGCGGATTTTGATTGGTGGCTCCGACACGCTGTCGGTAGATGAAGATGCGCGTTGGGCGAAGGGAGTCGGCCAGTGACGACGCGACTTGTTGCATCTGCTGGCGATTCAACATGTCGATGTTGGGGTAGCCGCGCAGTTGCCGTGGATCGACGGTAAAGAAAAATCGCCGCGTCTCGATTTGGATGTCTTCGATGGGACGCTCCACTGATTGTTGCGAGCGATCGCCGACCGTGAACACGTTGTCTTTCGAGACGTTGCCCTTTTGCTGGGCCACGATACCAGTGAAACGCATCGGACCGATTTGGCCTCGCGCTTGCACGCCGTAATTACCGGCCGGTATGCCCGCCGTTAAGAAGCGCGACGGCGGCGGTTGGAAGGTGACGTTGCCAACCTCCAGACGCTGTAAGAGTTCGTCTGACTTTCCTTGATAAAAAATGGAGATGTTATTGGACGCGTCAAACTCGCGTTGCGAGTCATAGTCCACGTTGAGGTTGACGCGATCGGCAATAACACCGCCCGTCTTGACATTGAATTGAAAGTCGAACGCTGGTTGGAGCGACGCGGTGCATCCGGTCCCGAAATTCGCGAGTTGCGCCGCCGTACAACTTTGATTGCGCGTGCGTTGCAGTTTTGATTCGAGGCGCGCGTTAAGGTTGATGCCCAGATTGCTGCCAAAGATGTCTCCACCCAGCGCCGTTCGTGCGTCTGCGCCTGTTCGTCGACGCGGGGTGAGCAGGGGCACCAGGGCGCCTGGCGTTGGACCCGAATCCACAGCGGTTGCGGCAACCGTTGTAGCTTGCGTGCGCCGTGGCAGATCACGCTGCATCAATTGCGTCCAGCCACGGCGGAGGAGTTGCTCTTTGCGTTGCGTGGCGTCGATGACGGCCTGCCGGGCGACACGGGCGGGATCGGGATAGTACCAGGCGCCGCCGGTAAACGGACCAAAAATGGCGGGCCGTCGCAACACGAGCGAATCGGTAAACAATCGCAAGCCTTGCCACACCGGCTCGCGAAAGAGAGAGTCACTCGGCGAATTCGCGGAGAGTGACGGCGCGATCGGCACGGGCACACCAGTGCCCACCGGTCGCTGGGCAGCGACAGGGAGCGCAGCGGTGATGCAAAAAAAAGGCAGGAGAACACGGGCGCAGCGGCGCACCGAACTCCGATCGTGGGGTACCAGCGGCTCGACCCGCTGCGCCGGTACGGTTTCGTGCAATGGGCGCATCACATGGCCATCATGCTGATGCACCCTTGATAATGCGTGTGGACACCGAGGAATTTACGTCGTGAAGCTTCTTACCCGCTACGTCGTGCGCGAGCACGTTGGTCCATTGCTGTTCGCGCTGTCCGCGTTGACATCCTTGCTCATGTTGCAATATGTCGCCCGGCAATTGGCCAATCTGGCCGGAAAGGGCTTGCCATGGCGGGCGATTGGCGAGTTTTTCGTGTTGTCGCTGCCATTCACCATCGCAATGACGATGCCGATGGCGGTCCTTGTCGCCACGCTGTACGCCTTTGGTCGCATGGCGGCCGAACATGAAATTACGGCGTTTAAGGCCAGCGGCGTACGTGTGCGCTCCTTGATGGCGCCGGTGTTGGTATGCGCATTTCTACTGTCGTTGGGCATGGTCGCGTTTAATGACCAAGTGATGCCGCGGGCCAATCATCGACTGCGCGTGCTGCAACAGGATATCTCGCGCACCAAGCCAACGCTCGCATTGCGTGATCAAGTGCTCAACGCGCTCACTGATCAATTTTTCATGCGTGTTGCTCGGAGCGACGCCGCGACGAATAAGATGTGGGATGTGGTAATCTATGATTTGGCGCGGGGAAGCGAGCGCAAGACGATTTACGCTGATAGCGGTACGTTTTCGCTCGCACCAAACGGTCAGGATTTGCAACTCCAATTGTATGACGGGCACTCGCAAGAGTTTGTAAAAGGTGATGCAAAACGATTTCAGCGAACGTTTTTTCGCACGCAATCCGTTCGAGTGAAGGGCACCTCGCACGGCTTCGAAAGCTCCAACAGCGACACTTATAAAGGTGATCGCGAAATGACCGTCTGTGAGATGCAGCGGAAATACGCCGGTGCAGCGATCGAATTTCAGCGGATCCGGAGCGACTACATCAGCTATCTCGGCCGCACGGCGAAACCAGGGCAGAAAACCGTGCAAGTGCCCAAAGATCGACCACGTATCGAGGCGCTGGCCAACTTTTACTGCAACGCGCTGCCCTCATTGTGGCGGCCCAAAACGGCAAAAGCGCAAGGTGCGCCAAAAATGTACACCGTAGGGATCGGTTCGACGCAGCAGCCACCGGCCGTGGTTCCGCAGCCAGCAGCCGTGGTTCCGCAGCCAGCAGCCGGGGTTCCGCAGCCACCAGCCGTAGTCGCTCAGCCACCAGCCGGGGTTCCGCAGCCCGCCGTCGTCGTTCCACCGGCACCGGCCAGCGCGCCATTCATCATCCCCGCCGTCGACTCGGCGAGCCTCTTCCGCGGCTCAGCCGCAGCCGCACTGACCCAACTGGAGGACTCCCGGGACGGATTAGACGGATTGAGCGTCGAGATCCACAAAAAGTTCGCGCTTGCCTTCGCGTGCCTTGTCTTTGTGCTATTTGGACCCCCGATCGCCCTGCGCTTCCCTCGCGGTGGAGTCGGCGTCACCCTAGGAGTAAGTCTCGTAGTCTTCGGACTCTACTATATCTGTCTAATGGCGGGCGAAGCGCTGGCGGACAAAGGAAAGCTTCCGGCGTACGTGGCGATGTGGATGGCCAATGCGCTGTTCGGCGTCATCGGCATCGCCCTCGTCTGGCGCGTCGAGTCTACCACCGATACGTCCCGTGGCGGTGGCCTTCGCGAATGGTGGAGCGACCGAAAGGTTCGGCGCGCGCTCACCGTCCGCATGGCGTCTGAACAGAACCGCGCGATTCCCACGGCGCAGGGTGGCGCATGAGTGCGGTGAAACGCACCGGTCGCCGTCGCTTTATCACGCCGCTTGATCGCTACGTTGCCAGCGAGTTTCTGACCATCTTCGGCGTCACCGTCCTGGGAATGCCGGTATTGGTGTTCGTCGTCGATCTCGTCGAAAACTTGAAGAAGTACACTGAACGGAAACTCAGCCTCTCGACAGTTGCGCTGAGCTACTGGTATTACATCCCGGATACCATGTTCATGGTTTTGCCGGCAGCGGTGCTGTTTGCCACGGTCTTTTCCATTGGCAACTTCACGCGATATGCCGAAATTACGGCAGCGAAAGCGTCGGGGATCAGCTTTTATCGCTTCATCGCACCGATTCTGCTGATGGCGTCCGGCGCCATGCTAATGGGTTTACTCTTCAGCGAACTCGCGCCACCATCGAATGCCAAGCGGATGAAGCTCTTGGAAGGCACCACCGCCACGCGCGAGAACACACGGTACAATTTTGCCTTCGCGAGCGAGGGCGGGCGGGTATATCGGATCTATAGTCTCGACGTCGAGAAAAAGTCGGTTGAAAACATTGAGGCCGAAGAGCGCGGCTCAAAAAAGCGGCCTGGATTGCTGATTGCGGCGAAATCGGGACTGTGGCACGCAGATCGCGGATGGATACTGTCGTCGGGTGTCCTCCACTTCATTCCAAACGACAGTCTCGACCTCGCCTTTAGCTTCGACTCCATTGCTGATCGACATATGCTGGAAACGCCACTTGAGCTGCGCGCGAGCGAGCGTGAACCGTCGGAAATGGATTTCCGAGAGCTTACGCATTTCATTCAGACGCTCGAACGTTCCGGCGCCGACGTGAATTCGCTGAAAGTCGAGCGCATGCTCAAAATCGCTGTGCCGGTGACTTGCCTCATCATCGCTCTGTTTGGCGCGCCACTTGCCACGAGCTCCCAGCGCGGCGGAGCGGCCTTTGGCGTAGCGATCAGCCTTGCCACCACGGTGTCGATGCTGGTGTTGATTCAATTGACAAAGGCAATCGGCGCGAAAGGTATCATGCCGCCGGAGCCCGCGGCTTGGATGCCCAACGCGATAGTCGGCGTGGTTGCGCTGATCTTACTCGCGCGCGTCCGGACGTAAGCGATGACCTCTCGCTTTGATGTCCTGCTTCGTGTGGTCGAACACAAAGTATTGGGCGTATTTCGTGCTGTTGGACGCCGCGTGTATTTCGGGAAAGACATTGCCCGCGGCCTGCGCGAACCGGGCACGTGGATTCCGGAAACTATCCGACAGATGCGCACGATCGGGGTGGAGTCAGTACCGTTGACCGTGATCGTTGCGGCATTTTTGGGCGGTGTGACCGCGTTTCAAACGCGGTATCAATTGTTTCCTGGGGTGCAGCTGTCCGTGGTTGGACTTATCGCGCGACAGAGTATCGTGCTCGAACTCGGACCGCTGCTGACCGCCCTCGTGCTTACAGGACGTATCGGTGCGCGCATGACCGCAGAAATTGGAACGATGCGCGTCACGGAACAAATCGATGCGCTTGAAACGCTCTCCTTTGACCCAATCGCGTATCTCGCCACCCCGCGCTTTCTCTCGGCACTGGTCATGCTTCCTGCGCTCACGATTCTGGCCAACGCCACCGCCATTCTGAGCGCGTGGCTCACGCTGATTTTAGCGACCGATGTGCGCACATCCGATTTTGTAAGCGGACTACGGCTCGCCTTTACCGAATTTCAGGTGGTCTACTCGCTCATTAAAGCGTTCTGCTTCGGCGCGGCGATTGCTTTTGTTTGTTCGTACGAAGGCTACGTCACGGAGTCGGGCGCAGAAGGCGTCGGTCGTTCTACCGCGCTCGCCGTGGTTATTGCGTCAGTGTCCATCCTCGTGCTTGACGCCGTCGTGGCCGCGATCTTTGCTCCATTCATCCAAGCGTGATGCGACTTAACTCCTCGATTTTATGAAACGACGCGACGAAACAATGGTCGGCCTTTTACTGCTGGTCGCCGTCATTGTCGGCCTTGGTGGCACGATCTGGATCGCGCGCGGCGGACTCGCGCGCTACTACGACATGTATACCCGTTTTGAATGGGGCGCGGGCGTAAAGCAAGGGCAGCCGGTGCTGCTCGCGGGTGTCGCAATCGGATTTGTGCAACAGGTGGAGCTCATTCCCGACGGCACACTCGGTGTGACGCTGCAAATCCAAAAACAGTATCGCATTCCGACCGGCTCCACGGCGTCCGTGCAAGCCAACGGCATCTTCGGCGATCAGCTCATTGCCGTGACGCCAATTCGCGCGACAAAAACGTTTTTGCCGGAAAAGGACACCATCCCAACGGGACGGGGGACGCCCGGTACCAATGAATTGCTGGGTAAGGGCGATTCGATTGCCACCAACGTGCGCGCGCTCACGGACCGCGCGCGCGCCGAGTTTGTGGAAGGTGGTGGTATTGCCGATGCGCGGAAGACGCTCAACGATCTGACAAAACTTGTCGCATCAATCAGTGCGGTGGCGGTCGAACAGTCGAAACAACTCACACTCACGCAGCAGCAACTGCGGCGAACGATCTCGTCTGTCGACTCAACCAAAGTTGATTCGGCCGTGGTGAATTTGCGTGCGGCGTCGGCAAACTTGGAGAAACTCACGCGCTCACTCGATTCGACACGTGTGGCGGTGAATGCAACGATCGAAAAGGTCAACACTGGTCCTGGCACCGTTGGGCGATTGATGAACGACCCCGCCGTCTATCAGCGCGTGGATACGCTGTTGTTGCGTCTTGACTCACTCATTTTCGACATCAAGAAAAACCCACGCAAGTATATCAATTTGCGGATTTTCTAAACACACCTGTAGATGAAAAAGACAGGGGCTCGCCCGGGAATCCCGGCACACGTCACGCGAATTTAGACAGCGCGGTCGCGGGATGCATGCATGCCTTGTCAAACAGCCACGGCGCACCGTGAATTCGCGAATGACGCGAATTCGAACGGCGCGATAGCCGGTGGCGTCTCGGCGGCCCGCTGGCGTTGCACTCTTCTTGAATAAAAAAAGTACGATGCCGGTATCACGCGATGCAGCCGCATCCCGTTCAGACCACATTCGCGTGATTCGCGGTGAGCCCTTCCTGTTCGGCCGACATTAGAAAACAGCAGGCCGCGAACTGCGCGGCCTGCTGTTTTCTGACAATCCCCACTGACAGCGCAGCCGCGCTTAGTTGAAGTTGTAACGCACGCCCAACTGCATACGCCAGACGTCTGAAATGCCAGCGGTATGCTGGTACGATGAGGACAGCAAGTTCGTGCCGACGTTACGCAGACGATAGAGCAACGCACCGTTCGCATCTGCACCCTGCGGCAGAAGCGGCGTGTTGGACACGAGCCGCTGTCCCGAGCCCCACTTCTTGTTGAGCAAGTTGTCGAGGTTCAGAATATCGAAACGCACCGACAAGCTGTTCTTCTTGCCGCCGACGCGCGTAAAGATTTCCTGCGTCACACCTAGGTCACTGCGGAACAGAATGGGAAGGAAAACGGCGTTGCGAACCGCGTATTCGCCGCGATGCGCACTGAGGTATTTGTCCTGCGTGATGTAGCCTTCCCACGCCGTCTGTTGATCCGCAACCGTGAAGGTACGCGCAGCCGTCGCGCAATTCGTGACAACGGCGCCCGACGTACTCACGCAGTACTGCTGAAAGTTCATCTCCGCGGCATTGCGCGGCACGTAAACCAAATCGTTACTCTGTCCGTCACCGTTGGCGTCGGCGCTGAACAAGTAGCTGGTGTTGTTTTGTGTGCGGCCTTCCGTGAAGATCGAGACGGTCGTTGAGCCAAATTTCGCGTACTCCTTCTTGTACGAAAGGGCCACAAACACGCGGTGCCCCGGCGAGAACGAGGAGAACGACACACCGGGGTTATTCGGATCGTTCGATTGACCGTTTGCACCCCAGTTCGACGCCGCCGTCGATCCTGGATCAAACGAGTTTTTCGACACACCGTACGAATATGCGGACTTCGCGAAGAATCCGTTCGTGAACGACTTCGTGAGCGAACCAGAAATGTTATACGAATGGCCAGTGTTCACATTGCTCAGCACATACGCTGCGGCAATGTTCTTGTTGATTTGATTGGTTCCCGTTGGCCAACGCAGCCGCTGGTCTGCACCGGTAAACTTTGTTGGAGCGGCTGGCAAGTTGGCGTTGATATAGTAAGCGCCATTGACTTCGGTGTTATACAGGCCTTCCAATGTGCCGATGAAGCCCCACGGCAAGCGCTTATCGACTGCGACGTCGGTACGCCATACCTGCGTGAACTTGTAGTTCGGATCGGAAACGTCGAGATCGTACGACGCCGCTGGAGCACCGGTGACCGTGGTCGGCTTATACGTGTCCGGATTCGGATTGAAGGGGCGCGTGGTTGTATTCGTAAACTGATCGAAGCCCGTAAGCACACCGGTGTTGCCAAGTTGATTGGAGATCCAGACGTATGGCGGCACACCGGAGAAAACACCCGTACCACCGCGAAGGATCGTTGTCCGATCGCCCTGCACATCCCAATTAAAACCAACCCGTGGCGAGATCAGGATATTCGCGTTGGGCAACTGCCCAGAGTTGTACGAGACCGTCGCACCGGTCTGATCGCGGAAGCTGAGTGCGTTGGCCTGCGGGTTATTAAATGCCGTATTGGAGAACACCGGCAAGTCGAATCGTAGTCCAGCGGTGACTTTCAGCTTCCGCGTCACGCGCCAATCGTCTTGCAAATACGCGCCGTACGTCATCACTTCAAGCGGCTGAATTGGCAGTACGAGATTCGGAATGTTCGCGTAGCGTACTTGGAACCGATTGAGTGTGACCGGAGCCACGGTTCGGTTCGGGTTCGCGAGGTAGCCATTCGCGTCGGCGTAAAAATCCGTCAGCGAGTTGTACACGTACGCACTTTGTAAGCCCGGCGAAAATCCGTTGTCCGAATTGTACTTCTGCACCGTCACGCCAAACGTGACATCGTGCTTGTCGGTATACACAGAGAAATTATCTTGGAATTGCAGCGTCTTGTAGCGAAGCACGTTGTTCGGAGTAAACGGCTCCGAGCCGAACGACACGTAGTTGCTGCCGTTGTTGAGAATGTCGACCAGTGGAAACAGGCCGGCTTTCGCTTCACGGCTTTCATCGTTTTTCGTGAAGCCCGCGATGATTTGATTGGACATGTTCGAGCCAATCTGTGAATTGAGCTCGCCGATGTACGACCTGATGTTCTCGAGAATCGCGTATCCAGAATTCTGAAAGCTCATCGAGTTCTGGTTGTTCGTGCGCCCACCAGCGGTGTTACCGAGTGATCCGGAGTTTGAGATGGGCTGATCAGACTTCGAATTAAGTTGGCTATAACGGAAGCTGAACTTGTTTCGATCGCTGATGTTGTAATCCAACTTCGCGATGTACCGCGTGGACGGTACTTCAAAATTGAATGCTTGGTACGGACCGGTCGCATAATTGAACTTGGACTGCAGGTACGAGCTCAATGCGTCGAGGTCAGACGCCAACACGCGCGTGGTGTTCCCGATGATCGTTTGTCCACCCGTATTGGCCGTGAAACTCGTCGCCGGCTGTGTCAGCTGATCGGTGTCATAATCCAAGAAGAAGAACAGTTTGTTCTTGATGATTGGACCACTGATGTAACCACCCGGCTGCGAAAACTTGAACGTGCCCTTGTTGAAGAACAGTCCAGCCGTGCTATCACCCACGTATCCCTGATTGCGCGTGGTGTAATAAAGCGACCCTTTAAATTCATTCGTTCCACTCTTCGTCACGGCGTTGACAGCGGCGCCGGTAAAGCTGCCTTGGCGCACGTCGAACGGCGCAATGTTCACCTGCAACTGCTCGATGGCATCGATCGGAATCGGCGAAACGCCAGTGCGCCCACCAGGCTGCGAACCCAGACCGAACGAGTTATTAAATGCCGAGCCATCAAGCGTAAAGTTGTTCAACCGGCTGTCCTGACCGGCGAACGACGAACCGGATGACTGCGGTGTCAGACGCGTGAAATCGGTAATGGTGCGACCGATGGTCGGGAACGCCGCGAGGGCTTCCTTCGTGATGGTTGTTGAGGCGCCTGTGATACGCGAACTCAATGCGCCACCAGTGGCCGTCACCTGCACACCACTTAGCGTAACAACCGCCGATCGAAGATCGAGTGTAACGTCGGTAGAGGAACCGAGGGTTACCTCGAGACCTGACTGTATGTTGCGTTCAAATCCAATGGCGATGGCCGTTACCGTATATGGACCGCCAACGCGCATAGCAGGAATCAGGAATCGACCATCCGCGCGCGAAAGCGCCTGATAGGTCGTGCCTGAAGGCTGATGCACGGCGACGACACGCGCTCCAGCCATCGGTCCGTTCGTTCCGCGAACAGTGCCGGTCATGGACCCTGTGGTCAAACCCTGCGCGAACAGTGCTGTCGTCGCGGTCGCCGCAAATGTCAGCAACAGCGCGAAACAGCTCAACATCTTCTTCATCCCAAACCTCCGAAAGTGGAAAAAACGCCGGTCGGACCGGCGTTCAAATTGCGCGTGGAAGTAACCGTGAGAAGGCAGTCTTGGTCAAGCTGCGCGCTCTGATGTGACGGATGGGTTACGTGGCGGCCCATGCCCGTCTCGACAACGCTTCAGGTATCGGCCTACTGGCTCCACCGTCCTCCGGGCGAACGTGCGCGTCGACCCACGGTCAAAAAGAACACCGGAATACCCAACGCAATCACCCCCAGCACGGCGACGGTTCCCCAGCGCTGCCCCGGATCGATCAACGCATTGACCAGTAAAAACAGTGTCGCGACGCAGAAAAGGGCGGGAACGACCGGGTACCCAGGGGTTCGCACCGGTGGTTTCCAGTCGGCCCGTCTCCGCAGCGGAAAAACAGCGCCGACACTTAAAATATAGAAGACGAGCGACGCCGTTACGAAAATGTCCGCTAGCTGCTCAAACGACCGCAGCAGCACAAAGCCGATGCCAATGACCGCCGCAAGCGCGATCGCGACATACGGCGTTTTGTATCGCGGATGCACAAGCGCCACCTGTCGAAAGAACAATCCGTCGTCCGCCATAGCGAAGAAAATACGAGGTCCCGTGAGCAACGAACCATTCACGGCGCCGAACGTAGAGAGCAACACCGTGATCGA